>JADIMJ010000092.1 GCA_017694835.1 Candidatus Cryptobacteroides gallistercoris | reverse complement strand
GTTCAAGGTTCCAGAAGGAGGAATGCCGCCAGGCAGGCCCGTGCCGTGGTCCGAATACGGCATATTGATGGACTCCCGGCCCAATTTCACCCTTGACCCCGTCTTCCATGCAGGAGGATATTATGTGCAGGATTCTTCCGCGATGTTCGCAGGACATGTCTTCAGGCAGGCCCTCAGCCGCAGGATATCGGAAACAGGACCGGGGCATCTGCTTAAAGTCCTTGACCTGTGCGCCGCTCCCGGAGGCAAGACCACGGACATGGCAGCTTCCCTGAGGCTGGCCGCAGGGGACGGATTCATCCTTGCGGCGAATGAAGTCGTAAGGCAGAGAGCCGGCATACTCGCCGACAATACGGCAATCTGGGGTGACCCCAATGTCGTCGTCACCTCCGCCGACCCTGAAGATTTCGGGAAACTGCCGGGATACTTCGACATCATAGCGGCAGATGTGCCGTGTTCAGGAGAGGGAATGTTCAGGAAAGACGGGAAAGCTGCCGCACAATGGTCGGAAGCAAATGTGGCCCTCTGCCAGGCAAGGCAAAGGAGAATCATCGCTGACGCATGGGCTTCACTGGCCGAAGGAGGAATACTGATTTATTCCACATGCACATTCAACAGGTATGAGAATGACCTGAATGTCAAATGGATATGTGACAACCTCGGAGCAGTGCCGATATTCGGGGAGACTGACGGAGAGATGCTGTATCCCGGCATCATCGGCACAGGCTGCGGCTTCCTTCTTGTACCGGGACTTGTGCCGGGCGAAGGACAGTATTGCAGTGCCGTGATAAAGTCCGGCGGAACCGGGGGCAGAATCAAAAGTGGCAGCCGGAAACCGGCCGGCACGGCATCCGGACGGCTGAAGGACATGATCCCGCCCGGCCTGTTCACCCGCGCGGCAAGACTGTATGACGACGGGCAGACAGTCAGGGCAGTGCCGGAAGCAATTGCCGATGAAGCCGAAATCATCGGGACAAATGTCAGGACATTGTCGTCCGGCTGCACGGCCGGGGCGATAAAGGGCAGGGATTTCATACCTTCCGCAGACCTGGCCCTGTCCCTGCTTATGTCAGACGGGGCGTGGCCGCAGGCCGAGGCAGACCTGGACACCGCCCTGAAGTTCCTGCACAGGGACCCGATCCGTCCGGAATGCGGAAAAGGATATGTATGCCTGACCTACAGGGGGCTGAAGCTCGGGTTCATCAAAAACATAGGAGACAGGTGCAACAATCTCCATCCGCAGGGCAGAAGAATACGGATGGACATCTGAAAACATTAAGATTCAGTGAAAATCATATGATTCAATATATAGACACGCACACCCACCTCTACGAAGAAGCCTTTGCGGGAGAAGGAGAGACCGACGCCGCGATAATGAGGGCCGCCGGAGCAGGAGTCACCGGGCTTGTTTTCCCCGACATCGACAGCAAGACCAGGCAGCGGATGTTCGAAACCGCAGGAAAACACGAAGGCACCGTATTCCCTTGCCTGGGCCTGCACCCGACATCTGTGGGAGCAGACTGGAAGAATGAATACGCACTGATGGAAGAATGGACCGGCAAGAAAATCTATGCAATAGGAGAAATCGGGATGGACTGCCACTGGAGCAGGGACTTCATCCGGGAGCAGAAAGAAGTCCTGAGGATGCAGCTCGAGCTCGCGCACCGGCTGAATCTTCCCGTGATAATACACTCCAGGGAATCGACCGAACTGATTTTCGAAGTGCTCGGGCAGTGCAGGCATCTGGACCTGAGAGGTGTATTCCACGCATTCGGAGGCAGCCCGGAGACATTCAGGAGGCTACAGAAATACGGATGCTGGTATGTCGGCATAGGCGGGACAGTCACATACAGGAATGCATCCGTCGCCGAAACGATAAGGCACATACCCGCGGACCGCATTCTGCTGGAGACGGACTCCCCCTACCTCACCCCTGTCCCGAAAAGGGGCACCAGAAATGAGAGCAGCTACATTCCGTACATAGCCGCCAAGGTGGCCGAACAGAAAGGAATGGACATCTGTGAAGTCGCAGAAGTGACGACAGCCAATGCCGTCAGCCTCTTCGGGCTCGGGAAGCCGGACATAAAGGACAGGCAACGAAAGGCCAATGACCAGACTACAAAGGACAGACATGATGACTGACAATATGACTTGCAATGAAAGGCGCGACGGCATGCAGGACAGGAAAGCCTCACTGCTGCTGATATACACGGGAGGCACAATCGGGATGAAGCAGGACCCGGCCGACCTTACCCTGAAGCCATTCAACTTCGAGCAGATACTGATGGAAGTGCCCGAGCTGCACAAATTCGCCTACCGCATCGATTCCGTCTCATTTGACCCGATTATCGACTCTTCGGACATCGAGCCTTCGTCATGGCAGGAACTCGCCGGACTGATCGAAGAAAAATACGACGGCTACGACGGCTTCATAATTCTCCACGGGACAGACACGATGTCCTATTCGGCATCCGCACTCAGCTTCATGCTGGAAGGGCTGACCAAGCCGGTAATATTCACAGGAAGCCAGCTCCCCATCGGAATGCCGAGGACCGACGGGAAGGAGAACCTGATCTCCGCCGTGGAAATTGCCGCGGCGAAAGACAGCAGCGGCCATGCGCGGGTCCCGGAAGTCTGCGTATACTTCGACAACATGCTCATGAGAGGCAACAGGACAACAAAGGTAAACGCAGACAACTTCAGGGCATTCCGCTCTGAAAACCTGCCGCCCCTTGCCGAAGCCGGCATATACATAAAGTACAATGACGCCCTGATCATCAGGCCGTCGGACTGGAACAGGCGACCGCTGTTCCGCACGGCACTTGACACAAGAGTATCCATATTGAAGCTCCATCCCGGCATCACTCCCCAGGTGGTCAGGGACATATTGTGCGGAAAAGAGACAAGGGCCGTCATAATCGAGACTTACGGTTCCGGGAACGCGACTTCCCGGCCATGGTTCATAAACCTGATAAGGGAAGCCTCGGCGATGGACAAGATTCTTCTCAATGTGACACAATGCCTTGCGGGCTCCGTGAACATGGACATCTACGCCAACGGGAAAATTCTCAAGGAAGCCGGCGTCATCTGCGGATATGACTGCACCACGGAAAGTGCGCTGGCAAAACTCTTCCTCCTCTTGGGTGAATATGAAGACAATCGGGAAGTAAGACTGATGCTTGAAAAAAACATGAGAGGAGAAATATCAAAATAATTATTGCCAAATGAAAATTAATTGCTAAATTGCAC
>JADIMJ010000091.1 GCA_017694835.1 Candidatus Cryptobacteroides gallistercoris | reverse complement strand
GCAGGCCGCTGTCCGTTTCTTCGTTTTCTGTCGTCTCAGAACATTTTCTGAACTTGCAGAACAAAAGACTATTTTTTCTTGTTGCTGTATCTCTGGTAGAACTTGTCCACGCGTCCCGCAGTATCCACGAGCTTCATCTTGCCTGTATAGAACGGGTGTGAAGTATTGGAGATTTCGACCTTTACCACCGGGTACTCAACCCCATTGACTTCGATAGTCTCCCTTGTGTTGGCGCAGGAGCGGGTGATGAACACCTCATCATTTGACATATCCTTGAAAGCGACAAGACGGTAGCTTTCGGGATGAATTCCTTTTTTCATGACTCTTTAATTTATAATTAAACTGTTTGTGTCCACTTTTGAGGGTTGCAAAGGTATTCCAATATCTGCATATTTCCAAATTTCTGCAGAAAAAACTACATTTTATACAGGAAAACTCCTGAAAACCGCATAAAGTCCATCCTCCGGGCGGGTTCCGGAACGCAATCATTTGATCCTGTACGGCTGGTCGTCGTACAGAAGATATTTCTTTGCCTTTCTTATCCACTTCTGCTCCTCAACCTTGACATGGTCCCGCATCTCTCCTGCCGTGCATGTGCCTTCGACATACGAAAAGAGGACAGGATCAGCAAGCCTTGAGGCGAACTCTCCCTCGAGTTCAAATCTGGAATACCTTTCCCTGAAATACCGCATAAGATGGAGGGTATGCATGAGAGAATGATATTCCGCCCCTGGCTCAAGGATTATCTGATATCCGGAGCATTCCTCTCCTGCATACCGGCCGCAGAATGGAGTAAATGTACATGGGCGCATCAGCACACCGGCAGGAACAGGAAGCGGTTCATACGAGCCGGTCTTCACGAACGGAGCACCTATGAACTCGTATGGCCGGGCCGTCCCGATGCCTGGAGTTATGTTTGTGCAGCTCCACAGGACTCCTCCGCTGTACATGTCACAGGTAAAAAGCCCCGGAATATCGGGAGCCGGAGGTATGGTCCACGGCATAATCTGCTTGCCGGCCGCAGTCACACTGGCCGAAATGACATGCAGAGGATATTTTGCCCCAATTTCCGAATGGTACAGGTTGGCAAGTTCCCCGAGCGTAAGTCCATGACGATGGGCGGCCTTTGGCATATGCGGTTCTCCCGGGGAAGACGGCATCGTGCCTTCGACTGCCCTGCCCGCCGGATTGACATGGTCAACAATATATATTGAAGGGGCGTCATCTTCAAGGGACTTCATCAGGTCCATCAGCCGGAAGAGATCTCCGGAATAATTGAAATACCTTGACCCGGCATCCTGGACTTCCACCACCACTGCGTCAAGCCCCCTGACCTCCTCAAGGGAAAAACTGATATGCCCGGTCCCGGGGACCTTTCCCCGCTCGTCAGGCATGAATAGAGCAGCCAGATTCCCCCTCTCCCTGAATATCTCATACACATAGCGGCCCTTGTCCGGGTCCCAGCTGCCCTGGGTACAGAAGCAGCCGACCCGGCCTTCGGCAAGAGCCTTGTCCATCTGGTCTTCCAGAGGCGTTGTCCTGAAGGAAAACATTATGAGATTATCTTCCCGGCAATGGCCTTGATTTCTCCTGCGAGCTTTTCGGCAGCCTCCTGAGTGGCGGCCTCGGCATAAATCCTTATGATAGGCTCGGTATTGGACTTCCTGAGGTGTACCCACTCCTTGCGGGATTCGAATGAAATCTTCACCCCGTCGATGTCATTGATGTCTTCGGAAGCATAGATTTTCTTCATCTCGTCGAGAATCTTGTCTATCAAAGCCTTGTCCGAGAGGTCAATCCTGTTCTTGGTAATATGGTACTTGGGATATGTTGCAAGCAGCTCGGACACAGTGCATTTCCTGTGGGCAAGATTGGTCAGGAAAAGCGCCGTGCCGACAATGGCGTCACGGCCATAGTGAAGGGCAGGATAGATGACCCCGCCGTTGCCTTCGCCGCCGATGAGCGCTCCGCATTCCTTCATTTTTGTGGTGACATTCACCTCGCCGACTGCTGCTGCGTAATATTTTCCGCCGTGAGCCTCCGTAACATCCCTCAAGGCCCTCGATGAGGACAGGTTGGACGCTGTCGTAAGCCTGTAAGGGGCAATCACTTCCTCAACCGGCTTTCCGGCTGCCTTGGCCTCGGATTCCGCCCTTGACAAGAGATAGTCGGCCACGCTGACAAGAGTATATTCTTCGCCGAACGGCTTTCCGTCCTCGCAGATCAGGGCAAGTCTGTCAACATCAGGGTCCACCGACACACCGAGGTCTGCCTTATTGTCAACTACTGCACGGCACAGGTCTGTGAGATTGGCCGGCAGCGGCTCCGGATTGTGGGCGAAGTGTCCGTCCGGAGTACAGTTCACCTCAACGCATTCCACACCGAGCCTCTTGAAAAGCCGGGGCATGATGATTCCGCCCACTGAATTGACGGCATCAAGGGCTACCTTGAATCCAGCCTTGCGGATTGCATCTGCATCCACGGCATCAAGTGCGAGCACTGCATCGATGTGCATGTCAGTGAAGTCCTTCTCTTCAATGCTGCCTATGGAATCCACATCGGCGAAGTCGAAATTGTCTTCTTCAGCACATGCAAGTATGCCGGCACCTTCCTCAGCATTGAGGAACTCCCCTTTCTCGTTGAGAAGCTTGAGGGCATTCCATTGCTTCGGATTATGAGAAGCGGTCAGAATTATTCCGCCGTCGGCCTTTTCAAAGATCACGGCCATCTCCGTGGTCGGAGTGGAGGCAAAGCCGGCCTTGACTACATCCACGCCGCATGCCAGAAGCGTCCCGCAGACCATCTGCTCCACCATCTCCCCCGAAATGCGGGCGTCCTTTCCTACCACTACCTTATAACGTTCACCCTGAGGTTTCCGCAGTCTCTCCCTCAGTTTCACACAATATGCATAAGTAAATTTAACGATGTCGACCGGAGTCAAGGCATCACCCGGTGCGCCGCCGATTGTGCCGCGTATGCCGGAAATGGATTTGATGAGTGTCATATTTCAACAAATTTAATTGATTTCAATTAACCCGAAGACCTGAAAGCAGTTTTGAATCTTTCAAACAGAAAAACCGGACATCCCTGCTGATATATCACAAAAAATCCTTGGATATTTCATAAAATATATGATAAAAAAATTCAAAACAGTTTCTTATATCAGGCAAAAATATGAAGTGTTTTGTAATTTGTCAATAGGATTTAATCTCAAAAATACTATTTTTGCAGCCCCAAATAAAATCGGACAGACATGATGATGAAAGCATTGAGCACAATACTGCTCCTTATTACATCCAATATCTTCATGACATTCGCATGGTACGGCCACCTCAAGCTTCAGGAAATGAAGATTTCTTCCGGCTGGCCCCTCATCCTTGTGATACTTTTCTCCTGGGGTGTGGCCTTCTTCGAATACTGCGCCCAGGTGCCGGCCAACAGGATAGGCTTCGTCGACAACGGCGGCCCGTTCAGTCTGATGCAGCTCAAGGTAATCCAGGAAGTCATTTCCCTGACGGTATTCACAGTCATCGTCACACTCATGTTCAAGAACGAGGCCCTGCAATGGAATCATTTTGCCGCATTCTTCTGCCTGATTCTGGCAGTCTTCTTCGTTTTCCTGAAATAGTCATGAAATTGGAGCGAAATTGGTAAAATAGATAAAATTGGCATCAGAAAAATTTGGAAGTAAAAAAGATTTGGCATATCTTTGCAGTCCCAAAAATAAAACGCTCGGCTCGTATAACGGTTAGTACTCAAGATTCTCAATCTTGCAATCGGAGTTCGATTCTCCGGCCGAGTACAAAGAAAGGCTCCTAATCATCTGATTATGAGCCTTTTAATTTTTATCCATGTTGATATCGTAACCGCGGCCGGTGGACAGCAAAAATGCCTTCCGACGGCCGCGGCCAATTGTACCTCCCGCGAAAAATCAGCTTCACCGTGCCGCACCGGACCATCAAATCAGCATCAACGGTTATTTTCCTGCGTTTCATGATTGACAGGGACAGGGCTGCGGAATGCGCAGAACAGAAGATAGGCGGAACAAATCAGAATGACAGCCACTGAACCGGACTGACTTCCTGTCGCGTCACAGGCAATGCCCATCAGGGGCGGAATCACGGCTCCTCCGGACACGCCCATTATCATCAGCCCCGAGATTTCATTCTCCTTGTCCGGACGGGACTTCAGGGCGAGAGAATATATTATGGAGAAAATGCTGGAACAGAAAAAGCCGGCAAGTCCGGACAGGATGAAAATCATTGCTGCATTTCCGGCCCACAGAAGAAGCGCCAGCGCCAGAACACCGAAAACGATGTTGCCGCGGAACCATCTCACGGCATCCGTCCTTGCCAGGAAAAATGCCCCGAGGAAAGAACCTGAAGTCCTGCATGCAAAATAAACGCTTGACCCGAACCCGGCCTTGTCCACCGGGAATCCGGCCCGCTCCATGAGGAGTTTCGGAACAGCTGTATTCAAGCCGACATCAAGACCGACCACAAAGAAAATCCCGAGGAACAACAGCAATACCGTCCTGTC
>JADIMJ010000090.1 GCA_017694835.1 Candidatus Cryptobacteroides gallistercoris | reverse complement strand
TTTTCTACCTTTGCGGGCGTTCTTGAGAATTAATTCTTGATAATTTTATGGCAGCGTTCAGACAAAGAGCATTGAATGAAGCGGCATCCCACCACGCCGAACGCTTCTGCGTTGAAGATGGACCGGTGTCGAAGTATTTCGGCAAGAATGTGCTTGACCTCTTCAAGATGAGAAGCTATATGTCCAGACAGGCCTACGAGGCTGTGCTTGCAGCCGTCAAATACGGGGCGAAGCTGGACAGGAGCGTATCCAACGAGATTGCCTCCGGCATGAAAGCCTGGGCGATGGAGATGGGGGCCACACATTATACCCATCTTTTCCATCCTCTTACCGATGCCACTGCGGAGAAGCATGAGGCATTCATAGTGGTCAAGGACGGACAGGCATTCGAAAGATTCAGCGGAAGCGCACTTGTGCAGCAGGAGCCTGATGCCTCAAGTTTCCCGAACGGAGGCCTCAGGAATACATTCGAGGCCAGGGGATATTCCGCCTGGGACCCGTCTTCCCCTGTGTTCGTTCTGGACGGCACGCTCTGCATTCCGTCAGTGTTTGTTTCCTATACGGGAGAAGCCCTGGACACAAAGGTGCCGAACCTCAAGTCTCTCCAGGCACTGAGCGATGCCGCTTCGTCTGTGGCAAAGCTGTTCGACCCTTCGGTCAAAAGCGTCCATGTCAATCTCGGCCTTGAGCAGGAATATTTCCTCGTCGACGAGTCGCTGTACAATGCAAGGCCTGACCTTGTCCTCTGCGACAGGACAGTCATCGGCCATACTTCCGCCAAGGACCAGCAGCTCGAGGACCATTACTTCGGCGCTATTCCTTCCAAGGTCAGCGCATTCATGAAGGACTTCGAGACAGAGGCATACAAGCTCGGCATCCTTCTCCAGACAAGGCACAATGAGGTGGCTCCTAACCAGTTCGAGTGTGCTCCGGTGTACTGCGAGGCCACAAAGGCCATAGACCAGAACATGATGCTGATGATTATCATGCAGAAGGTCGCTGAGAAGCATCATCTCAAGGTGATATTCCACGAGAAGCCTTTTGACGGCGTGAACGGCTCAGGCAAGCACTGCAACTGGTCGATTGTCACGGACGGGGGAGTGAACCTCCTTTCCCCGGGCAAGACCCCGACCAAGAACCTGCAGTTCCTGTCGTTCTATGCGGCAGTTCTCAAGGCAGTCCACGACCACCATTACCTTCTGATGGCCAGCATCGCCACCCTGAGCAATTCATACAGGCTCGGAGGCAACGAGGCACCGCCTGCAGTGATGTCCGTCTTCTCGGGCTCTACCCTTTATAATATATTCCAGTCCATAGAGAACATGCAGGACCTGCATGAGGATGTGGTCAACCAGGAAGCCATCAGAATAGTGAATGCCATTCCGGACATTTTCCCGGACAACACCGACAGGAACAGGACATCTCCGTTCGCCTTCACCGGCAATCGCTTCGAATTCAGGGCAGTCGGCTCATCGGTCAATGTCGCTTCAGCGGTATATGTCCTCAATTCAGTTGTCGCCGAGAGTCTCAACAATTTCAAGGCGGAGGTGGATGCCCTCATTGCGAAAGGGGAAGAACTTTCCAATGCAGTCATGACCGTTGTCAGGAAATTCATCCACGAGTCCAGGAACATCATGTTCGAGGGCAACGGCTACAGCAAGGAATGGGAAGAGGAGGCGAAGAGAAGGGGACTGCGAGCCATCACCAATGTGCCGGAGTCATACGAAGTCTATCATGAGAAGAAGACCGTGGACCTGTTCTCGAAGCTCGGGGTGCTTGCCCCGAATGAGGTCGAGGCGAGGTTCGAGGTCCTGAACGAGACATATGTGAAGAAACTCCAGATAGAGGCAAGGGTAATAGGGGATATCTGTCTGAATCATGTCCTTCCTGCCGCAATCCGCTATCAGAACATTCTGATAGAGAATGTCAAGGGGGTAAAGGATGTCTTCGGTGAAGAATTCCGGGAACTCTGCGCATCGGAAGTCTCGACCCTGAAGAAGATTTCCATGTTCATCAACAGGATGTCCTCAGATGTGGAGGCCCTCGTGGAGGCCCGCAAGCATGCGAACAGGATTGAGGACATAGCGGAAAGGGCAAAGGTGTATTCTCATGAAGTGAAGGACCTCATGGACAAGGTCCGCGACAGCGCAGACCATCTTGAGATGCTTGTCGACGACGAGATGTGGCCTCTGCCTAAATACCGCGAACTGCTGTTCATATAAGAGAACCGCTGTCCAGATAATAAAGCAGTCCATATAATATAAAAAGATGTTTATAGCCAGCATAGAAGCAGAAGAAATAGAGCGTCTGGAGCAGGCGAGCTTTCCGGGACGGATTCATCTGATTGATACGGTCGGGTCTGAGTTCAACAAGGCCGTGTCTTATCTCAAGTCCCAGAAGGTCATCGGCTTTGATACGGAGACTCGTCCCTGTTTTTCGGCTTCCCAGCCGAGATATGGAGTGGGGCTGCTTCAGCTGTCCGGCAAAGAACATGCTTTCCTGTTCAGAATCAACCATATGGGGCTTCCGAAGAAATTGTCTTCACTGCTCGCCAGCAACAGGGTCATCAAGGTCGGGGCGGCAGTGACAGATGATATCCGGGGACTGCAGAAATATCAGGAGTTTACGCCGAGGGCATTCGTGGATCTTCAGAAAATAGTCGGTGACTATGGAATCCATGACAGGAGTGTAAAGAAAATGACAGCCATCATCCTGGGATTCAGGATATCCAAGGCCCAGCAGCTTTCCAACTGGGAGGCCGAGACTCTTTCGGAATCGCAGATGAAATACGCCGCGACAGATGCCTGGGTGTGCAGGGAGATGTATCTGAGGCTCATGAATTCTGAGCCTCTTCCTCAGACGGAGTCTTTATAAATCTTCCCGCCGGCGCTTTTATTATATAAGGTATGGATAAAGTCATATTGAAGAGAGGCAGGGAAGAGTCCCTGAAGAGATTTCATCCCTGGGTGTTCTCCGGGGCGATAGCTCAGATAACAGGAAACCCTGCGGAGGGGGATGTCGTGGGTGTATATGCCTCGGACGGGACATTCCTGGCCTGCGGCCATTATCAGATAGGTTCAATAGCCGTGCGTGTCCTGAGCTTCGACTCGGATGTGCTGAAGCCGGATTTCTGGAAGACAATGCTTTCAAGGGCCCTTGAAGAGAGAAAGGCCCTTGGCCTTAGCGGACAAGGCCGGACGACATGCTATCGGCTTGTGCATGTCGAGGGGGACAATCTTCCGGGGCTGATCATCGACTGGTATGACGGAGTATGTGTCATGCAGGCCCATTCCGCCGGCATGTTCCGTTCCCGCCTTCAGATAGCCGGGGCACTGAAAGAAGTCTATGGCGATGAACTCAAGGCCGTCTATGACAAGAGTTCCGGGACGGCTCCGTTCAAGGCCGGACTCGACCTGGTGGACGGATACACATACAGAAGAGATGGCTTTAATGACGATAGCCAGACCGTCCTTGAATACGGGCACAAGTTCCAGGTGAACTGGACTGACGGCCAGAAGACGGGATTCTTCCTTGACCAGAGAGAGAACCGTCATCTCGTTGAGAAATATGCATCCGGCCGCCATGTTCTGAACCTTTTCTGCTATACCGGAGGCTTTTCCGTATATGCCCTGTGCGGCGGTGCTTCGCATGTGGATTCCGTGGACAGTTCCAGGCGTGCAATGGATCTCGTGGACAAGAACATCGTCCTGAACGGTTTTTCCGCAGGACAGCATGAAGGTTTCTGCTGCGACGCCATTGATTTTCTCAAGAATGTCCCTGAAGGAAAATATGACATGATGATAGTGGACCCGCCGGCATTTGCCAAACACCGCGGAGCCCTGCACAATGCCTTGAGGGCATATCAGAGACTGAATGCCGCCGCAATCTCAAGGGTTGCGTCAGGCGGACTTGTCTTCACCTACAGCTGTTCCCAGGTCGTTGACAAGGAGACATTCGCCCTCACAGTCTTTTCCGCTGCCGCCCAGACGGGAAGAAGTGTCCGGATACTTGACCGTCTCAACCAGCCCGGAGACCATCCCGTAAATATCTACCATCCGGAAGGGGAGTATCTGAAAGGGCTCCTTCTCTATGTTGAATAGTGTGGCACGGCGTTTGCAATAAATAATCGCGGCCTTTGGAATCCGCCTGACGGATGAAGACAGAGCCGACGTTTGTTTGAAATTCTGATTCATTTTAAATAGACGGCAGAGATTGTTTGGAATTTAATAATAAATTACTATCTTTGCAGTCCATTTGAAATAAGGTGCTATGGCCGAGTGGTTAGGCAATGGTCTGCAAAACCATGCACAGCAGTTCGATTCTGCTTGGCACCTCGAACTTATTGGTTATTAGTTTTAGTGTTATTAATTATGTGGTTAGTAGAGGGGCCCCACGTGAGTGGCGCAACCTCTTTTTTTATGCCCGGATTTTTATGCCATGAACTTCTTGAGTTCCTCATACACCCTGCAGACAGGGAATCCCATTATTGTATAGAATGAGCCTTCGATGCCGGTGATGCCGATGTATCCTATCCATTCCTGTATGCCATAGGCCCCGGCCTTGTCGAATGGCCTGTATTTCTCTATGTAATAGTTGATTTCCTCCTCTGACAATGTCTTGAAGGTGACTTTTGCCGTGTCGCTGAATGTCTCTTCGCGACTGCTGTCCCTGAGTGTGACGGCGGTAATTACCTCATGAGTCCGTCCGGAAAGCAGGCGGAGCATGTTTGCAGCGTCTTCAGCGCCGTGAGGCTTGCCGAGGATTTTGTCTCCGCACAGGACCATAGTGTCCGAGGTAATCAGAATCTCGTCAGGGGCGAGGCTGCGGTGGAAACCGTGCGACTTTCCGACGGACATGAGTTCCGGTATCATCCTGTGCGGAGTCTCCGGAGCATATTTTTCTTCAAAACTATTGTTCGTGTCCACCTCGAAGCTTATGTCCAGGCCGCCGAGGAGTTCTTTCCGTCTGGGGGACCCGCTTCCGAGAATGATTTTTTTCTTCAGCATGATTCAGAACTTTTTCTTGTACAGGCTCACGTCCAGGTCCCATTTGCCCTGCATTTTCATGACCATTTCTATGGTATTGCGAGCAAAGCCTTTTCCTCCCGGATACGGGGAAATATAGTCGGCTATGTCCTTGACTTCAGGCACTGCATCTGACGGGCATGCCCCGCATCCGCATGCAATCATTACCGGGGCGTCAGGAAGGTCATCGCCGCAGAACAGCACTTCCTCAGGACTGAGCCCGTGCCTGAAGCAGAAATCATTGAAGTCCTCCATCTTGTCCCTTGAGCCGAGATAGACATCCTCCGGTTTTACGCCGCATGTCCTGAACCTCTGCCGGATGCTTTCGGAGCGGCCTCCGGTGATGATTCCGAGGTGATAGCCGTGCATGGAAGCCATCCTCAGCCCGAATCCGTCCTTTGAATCAAAGGTGCGGTAGAGCTCGCCGGACAGGTCGGCAAGGATGCCCCCGTCCGTCATCACTCCGTCCACATCGAAGGCAAAAGCCCTGATGCGCAATAGAGATTCCCTGTCCATGAATCAGGATTTTGCCCCGTTGCCCATGTTGCCGAATCCTCCCATAGGGAAAGTGCCCTTTGGCTCTCCGAAAGTGATCTGGCCGTTCTGTGCCTCATATTTGGAGATGTTGTCCTGAAGAGCCAGCAGAAGCCTCTTGGCGTGTTCCGGGGACATGATTATCCTGTTGGTGACCTCAGGCTTGGGCAGTCCCGGAAGCATGGTCGCGAAATCAAGAATGAATTCGCTGTGGGAATGGGTGATTATCACAAGGTTGGAATATGAGCCCTTCGCGATGTCCTGCTTGAGCTCGAAGCTGAGTTTCTTTTCTTCGTTTTCCATTTCAATATAGATATTTGTCGGCAAATATACGCAGAAGCCGAGAGAAAAGGAAATAACTTGCTCAATTTTCATTAACGGGACTGAACAAGCGAGGGGCGAAATAAAATGCACACTGATAATAGTTATATATGGATATTTATCTGTATATTTGCAAATGAATAGCAATATGTAACTACATGGACAATCTTTCATATACCACCAACCAGGACATCATCGCCCTCCTTTGCCAGCGTCTGAAGGAGTACCGTCTTGCCGCCCGTATAAGCCAGAAGGAAATGGCGGAGAAGTCCGGTGTGAGCCTGACAACCATCAGCCATCTCGAACAGGGAGTGAACCGGAACATAACGCTCAACAATTTCATTTCGCTTCTGCGGGTGCTTGGCATGGAACAGCGTTTGTCCGACCTGCTGCCCGAACTGCCCGTCCCCCCGATGGCCTTGAAACAGATGAACAAGTACATACCCAAACGAGTAAGGAGGAACAGTGATGATAAGGAATCTTGATGTTTTCCTGTGGAACCGGAGAGTGGGTTCGCTGGTCGCCTACAAGGAAAGATACACGGAAAAGATATGCTTCTCTTTCATTGCGGATTCACTGCCTGACCACTGGGGCAACAAGGTGTTCAACTAATGGGCGAAAATCCACCGTATCAGCACAAGGGAACTGTCCGCCCTCGACCGTCTGGCATACATCAACCTTAATCCGGAGACGGGCGAATGTTATTCCGGCCAAGTCGCCGCACCTACACCTGGATATGTCCCCATGATTGTCAAGTTCGACGAACACTCGGAGCATGACCTTATGCAACAAGAACTGCGACATCGGACGCGGCGACTTGCTCGACCTGGCAAAGCGATACAACATCAAGGGAGCCGATGCCCTCATTGAAAAAGCCATCGGAGTAGTCTCCCGCTATGAGCTGCCTGTTCCGGGCATCTGTTCCCACGGATGTCTTAGTTTATGCAATTCCAGCATATCGCCGATAGTGTATCTCTCCAGCAGTTTGTGGACATCACAAAATCCTTTTTCCTGCCTCCCCTAGATATTGCATTGATTTTCATTGCTGCTATATCATCAAGCGAAGCCATGCGAATACCATCAATGGTTCCAGCTGCGCGTATGAATTTGTCCGTGTACATTAAATTTAGATTATGAATTTATCCTTTCTTGAATTTTTTGAAATCGGACAATCGGATTCCGTAGAATCGGGCTATTTCCTCCTGTTCTTCCCTGTTGCCTCTCTCAATGACCCTGGCAATGACGAAATTCCTGTTTTTTCCCCAGTCAATTTTGTCGAAATCCGTGTCCCAAAACAGTATCCGTCTTATATTGGGAATCCCGGTGATCAAGGATGAAAGCCTGTTCTTCTTGCACTGCTCTACTTCATAGTACCCCTGAAGCATATACAGGAACCCCTCGTCGAAACCGAGGAAGGAATCCAGTTCCTCCGGCCGCAGGTGTATAGATTATTGAGCGTGCTTTTGCGGGTTTTTCGCGGCCGTCGGCAATTATATATGTGGCGCAGCCGAAAATACATACTCCGTAAAATCCCGCAAAATCCCCTCCGGATAGGGTAAGGTTGTCTATATTTTCCGTATATTTGCACGATATTGCGCCATGACGGTGCCGTATCAGACTGATTTTATGGAGAAGCCGGAGCGTCCGGCAAAATGTTGACATTGAGAGTTTATGGAACTTCCAGCTAAGTACAGTCCTGCCGAGACGGAGGACAAGTGGTACGCCTATTGGCTTAAGAACAAGTTTTTTCATTCGGAACCAGACGGGAGAGAGCCTTATACCATAGTCATTCCTCCGCCTAATGTGACGGGAATCCTGCATATGGGGCATGTGCTCAACAATACTTTGAATGATGTGCTGGTCCGCAAGGCCAGGATGGACGGGAAGAATGCATGCTGGGTGCCTGGGACTGACCATGCATCGATTGCCACCGAGAGCAAGGTGGTGGCGAAGCTCAAGGCCGAGGGCATTGACAAGGAGAGTATTACGAGGGAGGAGTTCCTGAAATACGCCTGGGAATGGAAGGAGAAGCACGGGGGCATCATACTCAACCAGCTGCGCAAGCTCGGCGCCTCATGCGACTGGGACCGCACCAAATTCACCATGGACCCGGACCTGAGCGAGGCCGTGATCAATACCTTCGTGTATTTTTACCGGAAAGGATATATCTACAGGGGCATAAGGATGGTCAACTGGGACCCTGTGGGCCATACGGCTGTCAGTGACGAGGAGGTGATTCACCGCGAAACGGTCAGCAAGTTCTATCACCTGAGGTATTTCATTTCGGACGGAAACGGGAAGCCGACGGACAAATACATAATAATTGCCACAACCCGTCCGGAGACAATCATGGCGGATGCCGCAGTCTGCATCAACCCCGAGGACGAGAGATACCATTGGCTCAGGGGAAAGAAGGTCCTTATCCCTCTGATAAATAAGGAAATCCCGATTATTGAAGACGGTTATGTGGAGATGGGCTTCGGTACGGGCTGCCTCAAGGTGACTCCTGCCCATGATGTAAATGACTATGAGATAGGCCTGCGCCACAACCTTCCTGTCACGGACATCATAGATGACCACGGACGCCTCAATGAGAAGGCTCAGATACTTGTCGGGGAAGGCCGATTCGAGGCGAGGAAGAAAATTGAGAAGATGCTTGCCGATGCAGGCAACCTTGAGAAAGTAGAGGATTACACTTCACCTGTGGGATATTCGGAGAGGACCAATGCCGTCATCGAGCCGAGGCTTTCGATGCAGTGGTTCCTGAAGATGGACGCACTCGCAAAGGATGCACTCGAGTCTGTCGAGAGCGGGAAGGTGAAGCTGATTCCGGACAAGTACAGGAATACATACAGGCACTGGATGGAGAATGTGCGCGACTGGTGCATTTCCCGCCAGCTCTGGTGGGGACAGAGGATTCCTGCATATTATCTTCCTGACGGAAAATATGTTGTAGCCCCGTCACCTCAAGAAGCACTTGAGGAAGCGCGCAAGCTGAATCCCCAGGTGACGGCATCGGATTTGAAACAGGACGACGATGTCCTTGACACATGGTTCTCATCATGGCTGTGGCCGATTTCTGTCTTTGACACTCATAAGGCCGGACATCCTGAGGCAGAGCCGAACAGGGATCTTGCATACTACTATCCGACCAACGACCTTGTGACAGGACCGGATATCCTCTTCTTCTGGGTGGCAAGGATGATAATGGCAGGAAACGAATTCATGCACGAAGTACCGTTCCGCAATGTCTATCTCACCGGAATCGTACGCGACAAGCAGGGACGCAAGATGTCCAAGACTCTCGGAAATTCTCCTGACCCTCTTGAGCTCATAGCCAAATACGGTGCCGACGGAGTCCGCCTGGGCATGCTGCTCTGCACATCCGCAGGAAACGACATCCTCTTTGACGAGTCCCAGGTGGAACAGGGCAGGAATTTCTGCAACAAGATATGGAATGCATACAGGCTTGTCCGCGGTTGGTCCGTAGATGAAGGTGCAAGACAGCCTGATGCAGCGGCGGTAGCTGTAAAGTGGTTCCGCAACAAACTCGACGCAGTACTTGCCGAGGTCGAGGACCATTACTCCAAGTTCAGGATATCCGACGCCCTGATGTCCATCTACAAGCTGTTCTGGGATGACTTCTGCGCGTGGTATCTGGAACTTGCCAAGCCGGCATACGGGGCAGGAATAGACAAGGAGACATACGGTGCGACTGTCGGTTTCTTTGACTCCCTGCTCAAGATGATCCATCCTTTCATGCCTTTCATCACCGAAGAACTCTGGCAGAACATGGCTCCTCGCAAGGACGGGGAGACAATCATGCTCCAGAGGATGCCTGTTGCCGGAGAGCCTGACAGGAAATTCATTTCCGACTTCGAGATGGCCTGCGAGGCTGTCGTGGCCGTCAGAAGCATCCGCCAGCAGAAGGGCCTTTCTCCGAAGGAGGCACTGGAGCTGAAATTCAAGGGGGATTTCCCTCTGGAAGTGCTGCCTGCAGTGAACAAGCTCGCCAACATTTCCTCTGCGGAAAAAGTGGCGTCTTTCTCCGAAACTGCCGGAGTGTCATTCATGGTAAGGACCGTGGAGATGTTCGTGCCCCTCACAGGACTTGTGGACACAGCCGAAGAGCTTGCAAAGCTTGAAGCCGCCCTGGACTATCAGGAAAAGTTCCTCGCTTCAGTCCGCAAGAAGCTCTCCAATGAAAGGTTTGTCTCCAGCGCCCCGGAGCAGGTCGTGGCCAACGAGCGCAAGAAGGAATCCGATTCCCTCTCCAAGATAGAGAGCCTCAAGGCCGCCATCGCCTCCCTCAAGGCCTGACTTGACGATTTCTTGTAGATTATGATATAGAGTCATCTATGACTATATTTGTATTTATTGTATCCGGTATTGAATGATATCTTTGATGACTATTATATCTGATGAGAATGATACCTTTGATGGCTATTATATCTGATGAGAAATGATATCTTTGATGACTATTATGTCTTGTAGGATATGATATTATGTTTGTAGGATAATATAGAGTCTTGTAGGATAATATAAAGCCTTGTAGGATATGATATTATGTTTGTATGATAATATAGAGTCTTGTAGGAATATTTAGAGTCTTGTATGAAAATTTAGAGTCAGGTCCTGGTAGGTTCTGACGGCGTGGCCGCCCGTGGCCTCGTGAACGGGAGGGGCCCGCTCCGCGGGAGGGATTTACCGTCAGAACCTACCAGGACCTGACGAAGTAAAATACATAAATTTATGATGCGTTCCGAACTGGAGCTCGATGTCAGATACTACGAAACTGACCAGATGGGCATCGTCCATCACTCCAATTATGTAAGATATATTGAATGCGGGCGTTCCGACATGATGAAGAAAGCCGGTCTGCCGATAGAGGCCATCGAGGCCGCAGGCGTAATGCTCCCAGTCGTGTCCGTCGAATGCCATTACAAGCTCCCCGCAAAGATGGGAGACACCCTCAGGATTGTGTCCATGGTCAGCAAAGTACCTATGGCAAAGCTTGAGATAGACACCGAAATCTATAATCAGCACAATGATTTGCTGTGTGTCGGCAAAGTCATTCTGGGGTTCATAGATTCAGTGACCAGACATCCTGTCAGATGTCCTGAAAAACTCGCGGAGACAATCAGGTCAAGAATGGGGGATGCATGAGAACGATTTGCCGGGGACGGCATATGAGACAGTTTGTTGAATAAATCAATAAGGTATTCTATGACAGACATTATGACATTACCTCTGTTCCTGGGAGGAATCGGATGGGGAGAAATATTGGTCGTTGCGCTTGTGATTCTTCTTTTCTTCGGAGGCAAAAAGATTCCGGAGCTCATGCGCGGGCTCGGGAAAGGTGTGCGCAGCTTCAAGGAAGGAATGAATGACATGGAGAAGGAAATCAGGTCTCCGGATGAAAGAGCCCCAAAGAATGAAGAAAGACAGGAGAAGACCGGCGGAGATTCAGGAGAAGAAGAGAAGAAATGATATCAATAAACAATCTTACTGTAGCCTACGGCGGCTTTGTCCTGCTCAATGACATCAATTTTCATATCAGCGAGAGCGACAAGATCGGACTTGTGGGCAAGAACGGCGCCGGAAAGTCTACAATCCTGAAGATTATCTGCGGCCTGCAGCATCCTGCCGCAGGTAAGGTCGCCGTGCCTCCCGGCATGAAAATCGGCTATCTCCCGCAGATTATGGAGCATCACAAGGGCAAGAGTGTCATAGACGAGACCATGACGGCCTTTGCCGACATGCTGGAGATGGAGAAAGAGCTTGAAAGGATAACAGCCGAACTGTCCTCAAGGGAGGATTATGAATCTGACGGGTATCAGAATCTGATTGTCAGGATGAATGACATCAATGACAGGCTCTCCTACAGGCAGGAGGAATCTCCCAGGGTCCAGGCGGAAAAGACGCTCATGGGGCTCGGATTCAAATATGAGGAGCTCGGCCGTGCAACGGAGACATTCAGCCAGGGATGGAACATGCGCATCGAACTTGCGAAGATATTGTTGTCGAAGCCTGACGTGCTGCTGCTTGACGAGCCTACCAATCACCTTGACATAGAGTCCATAGAATGGTTTGAATCCTATCTGAAGGATTACCGCGGTGCCCTTGTGCTGATATCCCATGACAGGAAATTCCTGGACAATGTGACCAACAGGACCGTGGAGATTATGCTCGGCCACATTCATGACTATAAGGTGCCCTACAGCAAATATCTGGAGCTGAGGAAGGAGCGGATAGCCCAGCAGCAGGCCGCCTACGAGAACCAGCAGAGGATGATAGCCAAGAGCGAGGAGTTCATAGAGAGGTTCCGCTACAAGCCCACGAAGTCCAACCAGGTGCAGTCAAGGATAAAGCAGCTTGAGAAGCTGGAAAGAATAGAGGTGGATGTCGAGGACAAGTCCGCGCTCACGGTGAAATTCCCGCCTGCACCGAGGGCCGGGGACATCGTCTTCAAGGCTACAGACCTTACTGTTGGATACGGGACCAAAGTGGTATTCTCCCATGCGGACATAGAAGTGAGGCGGGGAGAGAAGGTGGCCCTTGTCGGCCGAAACGGTGAAGGGAAGACCACGCTCATGCGCGTAATCATGGGCGAGCTGGACCCCATGTCCGGAGAAGCAAAGGCCGGCTATAATGTCAATGTAGGCTATTATGCCCAGAATCAGGAAGATATTCTCGACAAGCAGGACACGGTCTTCGGTACTCTTGACCGGATTGCCGTCGGGGATGTCCGCACAAAGCTCAGGGACATTCTTGCCGCCTTCCTTTTCAAGGGAGAGGACATAGACAAGAAAGTTGCCGTACTCAGCGGCGGAGAGAGGGCGAGGCTCGCCATGGCGAAGCTGATGCTCAAGCCGTACAACCTGCTGGCACTGGACGAGCCGACCAACCACATGGACATCAGGTCGAAGGATATTCTGAAACAGGCTCTGAAGGCATATGACGGCACGCTGATTATAGTTTCGCATGACAGGGATTTTCTGGACGGACTTGTGGACAAGCTCTATGAATTCCGTGACGGAAAGGTGAAGGAACATCTCGGCACTGTAGCGGAATTCCTTGAAAAGTGCAAAATCGAGAATCTCAATGAACTTGAGCGGCATTTCAAGCCGGCGGCACCCAAGGCTGGCCAGGCCCAGGAAAAAAAGACGGCTTCCCACCAGGAATACCAGTCCAGGAAATTTGTCTCCAAGGAAGAACGGCGCATCAGGAACCGTGTCGCATTTCTGGAGAAATCCATAGCCGGGACGGAAGAAAAGATGAAAAAAATTGAAGAGGTTCTGGCTGCTCCCG
Organism: Candidatus Cryptobacteroides gallistercoris; assembly: GCA_017694835.1. Classification (GTDB taxonomy): domain Bacteria; phylum Bacteroidota; class Bacteroidia; order Bacteroidales; family UBA932; genus Cryptobacteroides; species Cryptobacteroides gallistercoris. Next base: position 1,699 of record JADIMJ010000090.1, on the reverse strand, counting down.
GGCCTGAAGATGACATTATGGAGCTTACACGGGAATACCTTGAACTCAAGAGGGACCTGGACGCCAAGACAGAGGAATGGATATCGGCAGGCGAGTCTCTCCAGAAATTTGAATGAGATTACAAAGGAGTCATGAATTCCGGCAAGACCGGCAAAATACAAAGCGATGGAAGAGAATACAAATCTTTGCCTTTACGGCATGCATCCGGTCCTCGAGGCCGTGCGTTCGGGCAAAAACATAGACAAGGTTCTGCTGAAGCAGGGGCTTGAGGGTCCCCAGTACAGGGAACTGGCAGAATTGCTGAAAGAGAAAAAGATACCGGTGCAGTTCGTGCCGGCGGAAAAGCTTGCTAAGATTTCCAGAGGCGGGGCACACCAGGGTGTGGCGGCATTTGTCGCGGCGATGGATACCGTCTCCCTCGAGCAGATGACAGACAATGCGTTCGCCATGCATGAAGCGCCGATATTCGTTATCCTTGACGGAGTGAGTGACGTCAGGAATCTCGGGGCGATTGCCAGGACTCTGGAATGTGCCGGAGGAAGCGGAATCATTCTTCCTGCAAAAGGCGGGGCCGCTCTCAATGCTGATGCAGTGAAGACATCTGCGGGTGCCCTGATGCGTCTTGACGTATGCCGGGTGCCGAATCTGCGTTATGCGGCTTATTTCCTGAAGCAGAACGGAGTAAAACTGGTCGGAGCCACGGAAAAAGTCGAAGCCGTGCTCTATGATGCAGACATGACCGGCCCGCTCGCAATTGTCCTCGGCTCCGAGGGCAAGGGAATTTCAAAGGCGATGCTGGATTTGTGCGACGAAAAGGTGTCTGTCCCTATGGCAGGTGAGATATCATCACTGAATGTCTCTTCGGCAGCTTCGGTAATGATTTATGAGGCTGTCCGCCAGAGGAGGGGTACATATGCTGAATAAGTTGAAGAGGATTCTTGCAGCGGCATTGCTGCTGTATACAGCCGGGGAGTCATTGTCACAGGCACAGGAGGATACTTCCGGAATGCGTGAAGTGACAGTGGCCGACAACAGGTATTCAGGCTTCGGCAGGATAGTGGCCAACGGCAGATTTGACATTTCCCTCTGCAATTCAGACGAATGCCGGACCATAGTGTCTGCCGACCGGGAGATTTCCCAATATGTGCATGTGTATGTGAAGGACAGCACATTGTATCTTGAACTGGATGATGCGGCATTCCCTCCTGAGCTCAAGAAGGTCTTTTCCGGCCGCAATGCCGCAGTACCTGTGCTGAAGGCTGAAATACATGTGGACGGGCTGCGGTCTCTGGTCATGCATGAGAATGTGGTGCTTGACAATTCCAGCGAATTCACGGCGGACAGCCTGTCATTGTTCATGGACGGCTCATCAATGATAAGCAGCCTTGACCTGTCATGCCGTCATTTTTCCATGAATATGACCAGAAATTCCAGTGCAAATGTCTCCGTAAGCGCCGATTCGCTTGACATCAGGACTTCTGCCGCCTCAGAACTGGAGATTTCCTGCGAGGCCGGGACAGCTTCCTTCATGGCGGCGGGCAGTTCCTCTGTCAGAGTGTCCGGGGACTTCGGGGAATGCCGGCTGTTCTCGGAATCATCAGGTCATTTTGAAGCCGAAGGTTCCGCATCACACTGTTATGTCACAGGAAGGGGAGCAAGCCGCATAGATGTTTTCATCGTCAGCAACCAGGGCTGAAGA
>JADIMJ010000089.1 GCA_017694835.1 Candidatus Cryptobacteroides gallistercoris | reverse complement strand
GCCTTCTTTTTATTCGTATTTCTGATGGAGTCCGGTTCCAAATATTCAATTCACAAAGAGGGACAATTCTTTTGGGTCACCACATTTTTTTGCAGGTTCACCAAGGAAGCGCAAATCCACCAACAAAGTACAGATTTGCACCGAAACATAAGTTCCGCAACAAAATGAAAATTCATCAACAAATCATAGACTCAACACCAAAGTATAAATTCGCCAACAAATTACAGACTCAACACGAAATACAAACTCAACGACAAATTACAGACACATCAACGAAATGTAAATTCATCAAAGAAATACAGATTCATCAACGAAAATGCAAAATTTTCCCCAATAAGAAACTAATACGAAAAATAATCCCTATATTTGCACCCTCATTGACATAAATCATCATTGATGAAATGCAAAACTGATTGGAGAGATGCTCGAGTGGCTTAAGAGGCACGCCTGGAAAGCGTGTATACGACAAAATCGTATCTCGGGTTCGAATCCCGATCTCTCCGCAAGAAAATCCCGGACCCCGAGGCCCGGGATTTTTTTTCGGCAAAACTCATCCTCTCTTTATGCAAGTTATGCAAGCAGCGGAAGAGTCTGGTCGACAGAGTCATTCCGAAGCGCGGCCGTCGGGAGGTATTTTTGGTGTCCACCGGCCGCGCCACCTGATATCAACATGGATTTTCCGTTGATGCCAAAAATGTCCACATTACCTTATCTTACCCATTACACCTTATACCCCAAAACCCAGAAAAAAGAAAAGCAACCACCTGAAAATCAGATGATTGCTTTTCTTTTGTGTCGGGGTACTGTGACTCGAACACAGGACCCTCTGGTCCCAAACCAGATGCGCTAGCCAACTGCGCCACACCCCGATTGTTTGAATTGGACTGCAAAGATACATTTAATTTCTGAATATCCAAAATTTAAAACAAATTCTGAAAATATTTTTTAAAATGTCTATCTTTGGCATCGGCATGCCGATTGGCATTGCAAGACCATTGACATTATAGACATTGGCATTGGCATGACCATTAGCGTTATATTGCCGTTACATCACCTTTATCATAGCCATTAGATTGCATTTACAAATGATTGAAGCGCACAATATTGAAAAATCATTCGGGAAGTTGAAAGTTCTGAAAGGCATTGACTTTTCTGCGGGTCAGGCAGAAGTGGTGTCAATCATGGGGGCATCGGGGGCGGGGAAATCCACGCTGCTGCAGATTCTGGGGACATTGTCAAGGCCGGACAAGGGCTCGCTGACAATTGGAGGCATTGATGTGCTGAAACTGAACAGGGACAAGATTTCGGAGTTCAGGAACAGATACATAGGCTTTGTTTTCCAGTTTCACCACCTTCTTCCCGAATTCACTTCTCTGGAAAATGTCATGATTCCGGCCCTGATAGGAGGGGCCACGGAAAAAGAGGCAAAAGCAAAGGCGGAGGCCCTGCTTGATGACCTTGGCCTCGGGCAGAGACTGAAGCACAAGCCGTCTGAATTGTCGGGAGGAGAACAGCAGCGTGTGGCGATTGCCAGAGCCCTTATAAATAATCCTGCCGTACTTTTCGCCGATGAGCCGTCCGGCAACCTTGATTCTGCCACAAAAGACGATCTGCACAGGCTCTTCTTCAGGCTGAGGGACAGATACGGGCAGACAATCATCATCGTGACGCACGACCCGAAACTGGCACAGATGTGCGACAGGACCCTTTTCATGAAGGATGGACTTTTCTTGCCAGAGATCGCATGACGGACAATATTGACACACAGACATGCGGCCCTGAACACGAAGAGTCAGTTTTCAGATTCAGGAGATTCTCCGTCATCAACCGCAGGTCTGCCATGAAAGTAAACACTGACGGAGTACTGCTGGGAGCGGCGATGACACTGGAAGGAAACGAACGGCAGCTGCTTGACATCGGGACAGGGACAGGGACTATCGCACTGATGGCAGCACAGAGACTTTCAGAACTGAGGACGGAAGAAAACCTTCCGGACAAATTCGTTGTGACAGGGATAGACATAGACCCGGATTCAGCGGCCGAGGCGGAGGAAAATTTCAGAAGAAGCTGCTGGAAAGACCGTCTGACAGCGATACACGCTTCGCTGAATGATTTCTCGGCATCATGCGATGCGGACACATGTTTTGACATGATATTTTCCAACCCGCCTTACTATGGCGGAGACCTGAAAGCCCCGGACCCGAGGCGATGCAACGCCAGACATGCCGGCTCGCTTTCATGGACAGACATCATCGGCTTCGCGGCGGAATACCTCAGCGAAAACGGACATCTTTCTCTTATCCTGCCTTCGGACCAGAAAAATGACCTGAACAGACATGCGGCATCCTGCGGACTCTACATGTTCAGACTCGTCTACATAAGGACAGTACCCAGAAAAAATCCCAAGAGAATCCTGGCAGAATTCTCAAGAAAACTCACCAGGACTCCGCAGGAAGAAACCATATCAATACAGGAAGCAGGAACCTGGTCCGAAAAATACAGGTCCCTGCTGTCTGATTTTCTGATAAATCTGTAGTTGCAGCAAATCCGCAACTGTCACTTTGCTTCTGGGCCGTGGCCGGGTCTGCCGAACGGGCCGCGGTCTGCATCAGGGCGAGGCCCGTGATGAAGCCTGTGCACCTGTTCTCTGCGGAATCTCTCGTCCGCGACATAATATCTGGCAAGTTCACTGTCTGAAAGAACAGTCTTCAGCCTGGCCACGACGGCCTTGTTCGCCTCTCTTCTGGCATCAAGGGCTTCAAGATATTCATCAAGGGCCGCAGATACATCCGAGTCGGGCTTTTCATCCCGTACGGCTTCTTCAAGAGCACGGTAAGTCTCCATTACTTTCATCTGCGCATCCCGCTTCTGTCCCTGGACTTCATTGTATACCGGCCAGAATTTCTCTGCCAGCTCCGGGGTCATGTCCATGGCTTCAGTAAGAAATGCTATCCTCTCGGCCCTCATGCGGTCACCCCATGAGGCACCACATTTCCCCTGACGGGGAGGCTGGGCATAAACGACTGCAGCAGAAACTGCAATCAGCAGGCATGCTGACATTGAAGCAATCTTTTTCATAACTTTTCTCCTTTTAAAATTAAATATACCGTCAGATATCAGTTCTGTCATAACTCAGAACACGTCATAACTCAGAACACGTCATAACTCAGAATCCAGAATCATGACGGCCTCCTCCGGCGTGATTCCGGAATATATCAGATAGGCCAATGCATCGTCATAATACATGTCTCCGGAACCGTCTCCAGAACCGACTTCGGAAGAATGGTACCCGGGATAATACCCGATTCCGGACAATTCTTCATCACCATATGCAGAAAAGAACAAATCAGGGGCGGACTCGGGAATGAGATCCGAATAAAGGAACCTGTCATAAATCTCATCGGCGGACAATCCCGACACATCAAAGACATCTTCCCTATTCTGTCCTCCATCCCAAAGGCGGAGATTACCGCCAGACAGAATAAGGCCGCACACGGCGACAACGGCAAGGCCCGCGGCAATTCCCGTATACATGAAAATACTCCGCACCGGCCGCCTTGACGGGGCGGAACTGCGGAGGCTTTCCTTCCCGGATACGGCGGGACCGGTATCTGCCGCCCTGCAGACAGACGACAGCCTTTCATGCAGAGAATCAAAATATCCGTCAGGGACACCGAATGGCAACTTCTTCATGATGTGATTCAAATTTTCAAAACTCCTGTCCATTTCAAAGCACCGGAGTTTTTGCAAAGCTATCATTTGACACCGGATGTCGAGAAAGGTTAAAGGAGAAAAGAATGAATTTCATTAATCACCGGTGATTTCTTTCCTGATTTTCATGTAAGCATGATGATATGAGGCCTTCAGGGAGCCGACCGTCGTATGCATGATTTCCGAAATGTCCTTATACTCAAGTTCTTCAAAATAGCGCATGACAAATACCATCCGCTGCTTGGGAGGAAGTTTGTCTATGGCGGCAAGGAGGCGCTTCTGAGCATCGTCCCCGTTGAAGTACGGATCAGATTCCAAAGTTTCAAGATACGGACGCACCTCTGAAGCGGGAGAAAAGAAATTCCTGAGCCTGACGTCGCGGATATGATTCAGGACCTGATTGGTGGCTATGCGCCATACCCATGTGAAAAGACGCGCCTCACCCCTGAAAGAGGGAAGCGCGTTCCATATCTTGACGAAAGTATCCTGAAGGATATCGTCCGTATCTTCATGGGAACATGAAAAACTGCGGATATGCCAATAAAGCCTTTCGCCGTACTTCTTTACCAGTTCATTGAAGGCCTTTTCCCGTTCGCCCGCGGCGTAAAGAGCATATATCTCATCGTCTTTCATCCTTTCTTGACACAGCCCTTCTTGCTGCTGCAGCAATGTGCTCCGCATCGAGGCAATATGCCTTCAGGAGTTCAGCAGGGGTTCCGGACTGGCCGAATCTGTCCCCGCCGTTCACAAACTCGAGAGGGGCTGGACATCCGGCCGCAAGTGCGTAGGCAATGGCTTCCCCGAGTCCGCCCACTGCATTGTGCTCTTCCGCACATACGGCAGCTCCGGTCTTCCGGACAGAGGCCACTATTGCATCTTCGTCAAGCGGCTTGATGGTGGCAATATCAATGACCTCGGCGGCAATACCTTCCTGCTCAAGCAATTCCGCTGCCTGAAGCGCTTCCCAGACAAGATGCCCGGTGGCAAAGATTGTCACATCCGTCCCTTCTGTCATCTGCACGGCTTTTCCTATGACAAATTCCTGGTCTGCCGGAGTAAAGTTAGGCATGGCAGGACGTCCGAACCTGAGATATACAGGCCCGGCATATCTGGCTGCGGCCAGAGTGGCAGCCTTCGTCTGGTTGTAGTCGCACGGATTGATCACCACCATTCCGGGAAGGGCGCGCATGAGGGCAATGTCCTCCATTGTCTGATGCGTGGCCCCGTCTTCCCCGAGAGTAAGGCCGGAATGTGAGGCCGCTATCTTGACATTCACCTGGCCGTATGCCACCTCCTGGCGGATCTGGTCATATACCCTGCCTGTGACGAACTCAGCGAAAGACCCGGCAAACGGGATTTTTCCCGAAATGGCAAGACCGGCCGCAACGCCGATCATATTGGCTTCCGCAATGCCGCACTGGATGAATCTGTCTGGAAATTCCTTGAAGAAAGCGTCCATCTTGACGGAACTTGCAAGATCGGCCGACAGGGCCATGATTCTCGGGTCTTCCTTCCCCGCTTCATGGAGTCCGGCTCCGAATCCGCTTCTGGTGTCCTTGTTTCCGGTATTTATATATTTTTTCATTTCCGAATGGTTTTCTGGTTTAATTCCGAATATTTTTCTGCCGGCATCCAGGCTGTCAATAGTCGCCCAAGGTCTCCTCAAGCTGCGACAAAGCCACCTGGCACTGCTCCTGATTCGGAGCCTTCCCGTGCCACTGGTTTGTCCCGGACATGAAGTCGACCCCTTCTCCCATTACAGTCTTCATGAGAATCATGACAGGACGGCCCTTGCCGCAGGCAGCCTTTGCGTCAGCACATGCCGAGAGTATTGAATTGAAGTCATGGCCGTCGCATTCAAGCACTTCCCATCCGAAGGCTTCCCATTTCGGCCTCAGGTCCCCGACACCGGCGACATCGTCGATATTGCCGTCTATCTGCTGCCTGTTCCAGTCCGTCACGGCAATGAGGTTGTCAACCCTGTGATGGGCGGCAAACATGGCCGCTTCCCAAATCTGCCCTTCTTCACATTCCCCGTCGCCGACAAGGGCATAGACATAATGAGGGTCGTTGTCAAGCTTCTTTCCCATCGCCATGCCTATGGCTGCAGAAAGACCCTGCCCGAGGGAACCGGAAGTCTGGACTACACCGGGAAGGTCCCTGTCGACGGAAGGATGTCCCTGGAGCCTTGTCCCCAGCTTTCTGAATGTCCCGAGCTCCGGAACCGGGAAATAGCCGCTTCTGGCAAGGACTGAATAATATACGGGGCTGAGATGTCCCGCAGACAGAATGAATGCATCCTGATTCCTGCATTCCCGCGTCCAGGAAGCCGGGTCATGGTCCATCACATTGAAATAAAGCGCGACAAGAAAATCCGCGCTGCTCATTGACCCTCCGGGATGTCCGGACTTTGCTCCTGTGACCATTCTGATGATGTCTCTCCTCACCTGAGAAGAAATTCTCTTCAATTCATCAATACTTGCCATTGCTGCATCTTAATGTTAATGATTCCCGTCTGATTGCGCATGCAGGCATCAGATTGCCCGTGCAGGCGCAAAACTACTTAATTTTTTTCAGTCATAAAAATTTAACGGTAATAAAACATAAAAAACAGATTCGGATGCAAATTTTTGCCCTGCCGCAGGACACATGCCGGACATAAGACAACGCATGCCCACAAAAGACAAAAGGAGAGGGCGGCCCCAAAGGCGCAAGCACCTTTTCGAGCCACCCTCTCCTGAATTTTCTGCATTTCTGCCGTCCCGCTGAAGACAGGACCGGCAGCAAGGGCATCCTAAAGATTAGGATTGACGGACTTCCACTCGGATACAGGAGGAATGATGTTCAGGGAGATAATCTCGTCCCTCATCTTGCAGAGATGCTCGTATGAAGCATCAAGGGCTGCCATTTCCTCCGCAGTACCTTCCACTTCTCCGTAATGCACACCGTCGGCATCAATCACGGTAGGCATAGCCATCATCACATTGTGATATTTCCCGCCGTTGACATAGCAGCCTGCAGGCCATTCGAATTTCTTTCCGCCCATGGCTGCGGCAATCATCTCGACAGAAACATATGCCGGGCTCTGGAATGAAGAGCGTCCGCGGAGCTCGATGATTCTCTTTCCGCCCTGTATTACATTGCCTTTGATTTCTTCCCACTTTACGAGAGGGAGCTTGGTCCCGAGAAGTTCACTGAACGGCTTTCCGTCCACAGTCACTCTGGAAGCGAACACTGCCATCTGCTCACCGTGGCCGCCGTAGGTATGGCATCCTACCACCTTGCACTGCTGCACGCCGAACTCCTTGGCAAGGGCGCTCTGGAGACGGGTTGAGTCAAGGGCGGCAAGCGTAGTCACCTGCGAAGGCTTCAGTCCGGAGTGGAGAAGGGTGACAAGACCGGTAAGGTCGGCCGGATTGAATATGATGACGACATGCTTCACGTCCGGGCAATATGCCTTGAGGTCTTTGCCGAGCTGCTCGGCAATCTCGCAGTTCCCCTTGAGGAGGTCTTCCCTCGTCATACCCTGCTTGCGCGGAGCTCCGCCGGAAGAAATGACATATTTGGCACCAGTCAGAGCTTCTTTCATGTCAGTTGTCCAGGTGATGTTCGCACCTTCGAATGCGCAATGGTACATTTCCTCTGCAACTCCCTCAAGCCCCGGTCCGTACGGGTCGTAGAGGCAGATGTTCGGAGTAAGCTTCATCATCATGGCTGTCTGTGCCATGTTTGAACCGATCATTCCGGCTGCGCCGACAATGGTCAGCTTGTCATTTGTCAAGAAACTCATAATAATATAAATTTAAAATGTATTTTCATGCAGACCGCAAATATAATAAAAAAATGACTATATTTGCAGTCGCAATTTAAATTTAAGACACGTGGAACCTCCCAGTCCAATACTGACGAATCAGTCTACGGCGGACCAGACTTCTGAAGACCCGCTGGCGGACGGAATCTATATGATTTTCGGCACAGGCTCCGACGACAACATGCCTGAATGTCTCTCTGTGTACACATATTCCGTGCGCAGGGGTTTGTCGTATGTAGGAACGCCGGAGGGCACAGTGTCCTGACTGTTGAACTTTTCTTTTCGAGTATTATAAATAATGGGACTGTATCTGAGAAAGACACTTGACAACAAGGCCGAGATATCGGTTTGGAAAATCACCGAAACTGAAGACGAACTGCTGAAGCTCAGCTCGGTGCCGGCCGATGAAATGGAAGAAATATCGCTCATCCGCAGCGAAAGCCTCCGCAAGCAGAGGCTTGCCGTAAGGGCGCTGCTCAATGAAGTGTTCGAGGACAAGGTATACCTGAGCCATCATGACAACGGGAAGCCGTTCCTCGAGAACTGTATCACGAACATAAGCATCACGCATACAGGAAAATATGTGGCCATAATCACCCATCAGGAAGAAGACCTCGGGATTGACATGGAACCGGTCGACCGGGATTTCTCAGCAGTGAGGGAGAAGGCCCTTTCCGACGAGGAACGGGACGACCTCGATGATGACAGGGAGAAAGCCAACGAGCAGCTTGCGCTCTACTGGTGCGCCAAGGAGGCTGTCTTCAAGAGAATGTCCCAGAACAAGGTCGACTTTGCGGACCAGATACATGTCAGCAGGTTCAACCTCAGGGATGAGGGAGAAATCGAAGCCACATTCATCCACAGGGACGGCTATGAAGAAGAATTTGAACTCGGCTACATCACCTTTGACAGACATGTCCTGGTATGGGTGGTCGGATAAAACATATTTGTTAACCAAATTTGAAGAATTCAAATTTAATGCACAATCTGATATCCTGTTAGTCAAATGATTAACAGGATATTTTCTTATGTGTTGATAACTTTTAGGAGATGATGCCGTCCGCAGTATCAATATTTGGATTATCTTTGTCATCACTTGCCCCGGGGCCAGGCGCCTTTCATCGGCAAGAGTCCATTTTTCATTAAGAGCACATAGAAATTCAGTTCCGAATCATGGTAAAGTATGTAATCAAACGCGACGGAAGAATCGTAGATTTCGACAAGAGAAAGATAGTTGACGCCATCCTCAAGGCAATGGATGTCACTGAAGCAGGCGAAGACATAGTCCTCGCCGCAGAAATTGCCGCCGTCATCTCGAAGATAGAGGCGGAAAGCATGAGCGTGGAGGACATTCAGGACAATGTCGAGATGGAGCTCATGAAGAGCCCAAGGAAGGAAGTCGCGAAGAAATACATAGCATACCGCAACCAGAGGAATCTCGCATGCAAGGCAAAGTCCCGCGAAATCTTCAAGGAAATCATTGAGGCGCAGGCCACCGACGTCACTAGGGAAAATGCGAACATGAACGCGGACACCCCTGCGGGAATGATGATGAAGTTCGCGTCTGAATCCACAAAGTCATTCGTGGACGAATGCCTCCTCTCCGAAGACGTGAAGGAAGCCGTGCAGAATTCATACATACACATCCATGACAAGGACTACTACCCTACCAAAAGCCTCACCTGCGTACAGCATCCGCTTGACAAGATACTGAAGAACGGATTCTTTGCCGGCCACGGGGAATCCCGCCCAGCCAAGAGGATAGAGACGGCCAGCATCCTCGGCTGCATCTCCATGGAGACGGTACAGAACGAAATGCACGGAGGACAGGCTATACCGGCATTCGACTTCTATATGGCCCCGTTCGTAAGGAAGACATTCCACGAGGAAATCAACAACATAAGCGCGATGACCGGAACAGACTACAGCCACCTCAAGGACATCGCCATAGACGACTACATCAAGCGCGACCTTCTCGGCATCCAGGGGGAGGAAAGAGTCATACAGCATGCCATCAACATGACTGTAAGCAGGGTACACCAGTCCATGGAGGCTTTCGTGCACAACATGAACTCAATACATTCCCGCGGAGGCAACCAGGTGGTATTCAGCTCCATCAACTACGGCACAGACACCTCGGCCGAAGGGCGCTGCGTCATCAGGGAGATTCTCAACACCACATACGAGGGGGTCGGGAACGGCTCCACGGCCATCTTCCCTATCCAGATATGGAAGAAGAAGCGCGGGGTAAGCTACCTGCCTGAAGACAAGAACTACGACCTGTACAAGTTCGCCTGCAAGGTATCCGCAAGAAGATTCTTCCCGAACTTCCTCAACCTTGACGCCACATTCAATCAGCATGAATTATGGAGGGCCGACGACCCCGAGAGATACAAGTACGAGGTGGCCACGATGGGCTGCCGCACAAGAGTGTTTGAAAACCGCTTCGGGCCGAAGACATCCATAGCCAGGGGAAACCTTTCGTTCACCACCATCAACCTCGTGCGGCTTGCCATCGAATGCATGGGAGAGCCCGACAAGAACGAAAGAATCAGAATGTATTTCGAGAAGCTCGACAGGGTGCTTGACATCACGGCCAAGCAGCTCTGCGAGAGGTACAATTTCCAGAAGACCGCCCTCAAGAAGCAGTTCCCTCTCCTGATGGGAGCCCTCTGGCTCGGCAGCGAGAACCTGAAGGACGATGACACCATCGAGTCCGTCATCAACCAGGGCACGCTCGGAATCGGCTTCATCGGACTTGCCGAGACTCTCATAGCCCTTATCGGCAAACATCACGGGGAATCCGAGGAGGCGCAGCAGCTCGGCCTGAGGATAATCACCTACATGAGAGACAAGGTCAACGAATATTCCGAAAAATTCCAGCACAACTTCAGTGTGCTCGCCACTCCGGCGGAAGGCCTCGCAGGCAGGTTCACCAAAGCCGACAGGAAGAAATTCGGAGTCATCCCCGGCGTCACGGACAAGGAATACTACACCAATTCCAACCATGTGCCGGTATATTATCACTGCACACCGAAGCACAAGGCAGAAGTCGAGGCCCCGTACCATAGCCTGACGGGCGGCGGACATATTTTCTATGTGGAGATAGACGGCGACGCCACCCACAATCCGGAGGCAATAATGGCAATAGTGGACCTCATGGACAAATACAACATGGGATACGGCTCCGTGAACCACAACAGGAACCGCTGCATGGACTGCGGCTTCGAAAATGCCGACGAAGACCTTGAGGAATGCCCTAAATGCCACAGCCACAGGATAGACAGGCTGCAGAGAATCACCGGCTACCTCGTGGGCACCACTGACAGGTGGAACAGCGCGAAACTGGCCGAACTCAAGGACCGCGTCGTCCACAAATAGACCGGGGGATTCCCGGGCCATACGACCGTCATGAAAATAAGAGTACTTGATATTCTGGAGGAGACCATGGCCGACGGCCCCGGTCTCCGTACTTCAATATACTGCGCAGGATGCCTGCACCACTGCCCGGGCTGCCACAACCCCCAGTCATGGGACATGAACGGAGGGAATCCCATGGAAGTCTACGACATCCTGAAAGTCATACTTGACGATGAGTTCAGCAATGTGACATTCACCGGCGGAGACCCCATGTATCAGGTAGAAGCCTTTACTGAGCTCGCAAGAAAAATCAAGGAGAACTCATCCAAGACCATCTGGTGCTATACCGGCTTCACCATCGAGGAAATCAGGGAGGACAGCAGACTGTCAATGATACTCCCCTATCTGGACGTAATTGTCGACGGACCGTTCATTTTGGCACTGAAAGACAAGGAACTGCTGTTCAGAGGCAGTTCCAACCAGAGGATAATATATCTTCACGGGAAGGAGGAGGATGTTATTCCAGGTACCGTGAAGACAGTACCTGTGAAATAAACCGGTTCTTCCCAGTCACTGTCCTGCGGATATTGGTCTGGTCACAGTCGAGGCACCATCCGCCGCCGAGCAGCACATACTCAAGCGATGCCCGGAATCTGTGCCCGTGCTCGCATTCCCATTCAAACAAGGCGCCGGGAGTGCCGACAGACTGCTCCGGACCGAGGAAATGGCCGCCCCTGAACTGCGCAGCCTTTTCCAAGGCCTCTGCATCAAGGTCATATATGGACATGGAAGTGTCATAGCCATGGTTCAGATGCACAATCTCCCCGGCAGCCTCGGCCGCAGTCAGGTTCTTTTCCATGTAGGGAGGACGCATCTGCTCCCAGCTTTTTATCGCGCGGAATTCTTCCGCTGACCCGTAATATGCCTCAAGCTTCTCGGGAGAATCCCTGATCCAAGTCTGGGTTCCGAGCCCCTTCTCAAACGCAAGCGGCCTCATGAATGCCTTTATCAGGCAAGCCGGCACTATACCTGCCAAAGAATAATACCAAGGCAGCCGCGAAGCAAGCCGGCGAAAATACTCATCCACAGGAACATTGGCCCTGAAATGGAGATATTCCTCCAGCAGGTCGGAATCAGTGTACCACATCCCGTGGAAATTCCTTGTGGCAAACCACTGCGGTTCAAACACCTTTTCCACAGACCTGATGCCCAGCGGCGCAAGAAGCCTCTGCTCAAACTCATAATTGGTCATCCGGTACTGTTCCCCGCTGCTTATGTTATAGAAACGGTTCCAGAACTCATCAGGGACCCAGTCCTCGCATACATTGGCAAGCACGCGGCCGGAATCCTCGACGGTAGCCCATTCAAGGACTCCCCTTATCGGGACATGGAGCGCCACTGGATTTATCTGCCTGAAAATGCCGGGATAAAGGATACCCGTCTGCCTGAGGGACACCCAATGCTCTATGCCGGAGTCGGTTATAGCCTTTTCCGCCTTGCATTTGGAGACTGCGTATGAATCAAAGGCACTGGGATATACGGGATCGCCCGTGCAGCCCCAATGAATCGGGCTCATCCTGTCTCCGCACTGGGCCACAGAACCGATATAGACGACCTTGATCCGGCTGTGGTCCGGCTGCGCAAGGACGGCCTTCGCCACATTCTCCGCCGCAGTCACGTTCACCTCCAGAGTTTTCTCAGGGAAATAGTCGGCGGCAGGAGACACCATTCCTCCGACATGAAGGACAAAATCAGAACCGGTGACGCCCGCAAGCACATCTTCGTAGGCCGTCAGGTCCCCCCACACGACATCGACATCAGGATCATCCGAATATCTTTTCAGAAGTTTCCGGTTCTTTTTGCTCGGACGGGCAAGTATCCTGATCCGGAATCTGTCCTTTTTCTTATATAATTCCTGAAAACCGGCCCAACCCATGTTTCCGGTGGCGCCGGTCAGAAAAACTGTCTTCTTCATTTCAAATGCTATAAATATCTCGTTTCAGAAAATCATCGTAATATAAAGACAGCACGGCTACCTGAGCCAAAGTTCCGGATTCTGGGGCTTCTGCCCCTGCCATATCTGGAAATGAAGCTTGGTCTCCCCGTTGATTGTATCCACGGTGCCTATCTTCTGCCCGGTCTTCACCTTGTCTCCGGCCTTGACGGCATTGTTCCGGAGCTTGCAGTAGAAAGAGAAATAATTCCCGTGCTGGACAAGAACGCAGATATTGTATCCAGGCATAACGACAACCTGCTTGACTACCCCGTCAAAGACAGAGCAGACATCCGTCCCGGGAGACAGGGCGATGTCGATGCCGTTGTTGAACGGCAGCTTCAGGGAAGTGAAAACAGGATGATACCTCTGTCCGAAGCCATCCACGACAGGTCCCCGGGCCGGCCACGGGAGCCTGCCCTTGTTACTGGAGAATTCGGCGGCGAGAGTATAGTCAATCTCTGAAGCCTTCCCGCCGCTTCCCGAGGCTTTCATGGCCTCTGCCACAAGCCTTTCTATCTCTTTGTTGAGTGCTTCGACCTCTTTCTTCTTCTGCGCAAGCTGACGCTGGTATTTCCGTCTGTCCTGTTTCAGCCTGCCGGCCATAATCTCCGCCTTGCTTTCGTCTTTCTGCAGGGAAGAAAGCTCTTTCTGCCTCTGGGCCCGGACGGCTTCGGCTTCCTTTTTCAGTTTCTGAATCTCTGCCTTCTCCGCCTCAAGCTCTTCCCTGGCCTTTTCTATCCTGACAGCCTGGTCCTTTATTTCTTTCGACAGATTTCTGAAATATCCGTACCGGCGGAATGCCTGCCCGAGATTGTCGCTGGCAAGAATATACATATACCATATCCTCGCATCCCGGTTCTTGTATGCGCTCCTTACAAGCCCGGCATAATGGACCGACAGCGTATCAATCCGCTCCTGCAGGCGGTTAATCCTCTTCTGGGTTGCATATATGTTGTCCGAACAGACCCTCACCTGCCTCTCGGCCGCCCTGACGAGCTCCTTTCTGTTTGCAATCTGCTTGCGGATCATGGTAAGTTCCGAAAGCAGGTTGCTGCTCCGTGCGGCATTTGCGGAAATCTGCTTGTCGAGAATCCCGATTTCCCGCTCGAGGACAGCCACCCTCTCTTCATATGCCTTCGTGTTCTGTGCATAGGCACATGTCACTGACACAAGGACGGCGCACAATATGGAGATTATTCTTGCAGACATCGCTGTCATCGTTTCATTTCTGCTTTTCTTCGGCTAATCTTTTCATCAAGGCCCTCGATTTCCCCGTTGTTCCTGGACTGGGCCTGAGTCCAGTACACGAATGCAAGGTCATATTCCCCGAGGGCATACAGCACTTCGGCATAATGGTCAAGAATCACAGGGCTTTCCTTGCCTCCGTACAACATGGCATGCTTAAAGAAAGGCTTGGCTTCCAACGCCTTGCCCTGCAGGTACAGAATCCAGCCGAATGTATCCAGATATGTGGCGTTGTCAGGCTCGGCCTCGACGGTAATCTTGCTCATCGAATAGGCCTTCTTGAGCTTCTTGCCTTCCATGCTCAGGAAATATGCATAGTTGTTCAGCACCGGAACATATTCCGGATTGATTTTCAGAGCCTGCTCGTAGGCCTTGTAAGCCCTGGAGCTTTCCCCGAGCTGGTGATACATGTCACCCATTGTGGTGTACGCGGAAAGCATCCGGAGGCTGTCCCCTGATGCAATGGATATAATGGTGTCACATACACCGAGAACTTTCCTGTAGTCTTCCTTATGGTAGTCGGCAAGACTCGCCATCTCCAGGAAAGCCGGCTCTTCGGGGAACCGGCGGAATGCCGCACGGCCCTCTGAGGAAAGTGCATCCCATCTGTCCGTATACATCAGGAATTCAACATAATTGGCGGCGGCAGAAAGGCTTTCGGGATAAAGGTCCATGCTTTTCCTGAAATATTTTCCCGCGATGTCAGGCCTTTCGGTCCCGTAATAATATATTCCGGCTGTCTCAAGGACAGAACTGTCTTCGGGATGGACCCTGACGCACTCATTCACCATCGAGTCAAGTTCAGAGGAAAAAGTCCTCAGGAACATGGGGTCGGAATGCTGGAACAGACTCCTCATATAGTCGGATTTCCCCTCGGGAGAAATCGATTCCGAGCCGGCAAATTCCATGATGACAGGGAAATACATGTCATACTTTCTTGTGACCCTCAGCACCTCCGCCTTGCCGAGAAGCGCAGGAGCATAATCCGGGACAATATCCAGCGCCGCGTTGTATGACCTGAGGGCACTGGTATCATTATACATTGATATATAATAGTCCCCCAACACAGAAAGGATTCTCGGAGAAGGGTATTCCTCCTTGTCATACCGGATGAGCGACTGATATGCCTCCTCCGTCTTTCCGAGACTCCGCAGCAGGTCAAAGCGCGTCAGGGCCGTCGACTCGTTCTTCCCGGCCAGAGTCTCTATCTGCCCGAGGACATCAAGGGCTTTCTCCGTCTGGCCCGAGGACAGATACAGTTCCATGAGACTGTAATAGATTTCTGTCTTTTTCGGGAAATCCCGGAGCATGTCCTCATACATGACCACAGTCAGTTCCGGCTTGCCGTTCGCCGAATATATCATTGCCAGCCGATAGCGGTACCAGAAATTGTCCGGGTCAAGGGAAACGGCTGCCTTGAGCTCCTTCTCCGCCCCCTCAAGATCGTCAAGGCAAAATCTGGACAGTCCCAGATAATAGTGGGCGGCATCATTGTCAGGTGCCTTTGCCAGAACGGCTTCCAGCATTTCGGCTGCACGGCCGAAATTTCCGGCGTCATACTGCTCCACGGCAGACACCACCATATTCTCGGCAAGACGCCCGACATGCACCTGCGCCGGCGAGCAAAGTGCCGTCGCCAGGAAAAAAATCAAAGTAAGATATATTTTGCCGGTCTTCATTTCAAAACAGGTCACACAGATTGCAAAATTAGTACAAAATCTTGATATTTGCAGAACGCGGCCATAAGATTTGGTGGGCAGTGCAACATTCGCCGTCCCAACTGCATCTTAATGGTCGCGGGAACTTATAGAGGACATCGTAGACCGGAGACCGTATTGTGACCGCAAACCAGGGGCAAGAACTTGCAGAACTGTGCAAAAGGGGAGACAGAAAAGCCCAGAAGGCCGTTTATGACCTGCTGGCGCCGAAAATGTTTCCGCTTTGCATCAGATACATGGGCGAACGGGCCACGGCCGAAGACATACTCCAGGAAGGCTTCGTGACTCTTTTCTCAAGGATAGGAAGCTACAAGGGCGAAGGCTCCTTTGAAGGCTGGGCCAGAAAGATCTTTGTAAACACTGCACTCATGCACCTCAGGAAAAAGGATGCGCTGAAGATGAGCGATGACCTGGACACGGCCCGGAATCTGGCCTCGGACATCACCTCACAGACGGAACACATCGGATACAAGGAGCTGATGGCATTGATAACGGCCCTGCCCCCCGGTTTCAGGACAGTATTCAACATGTATGTCATCGAAGGATATTCGCACAAGGAAATAGCGCAGGCTCTGGGCATAACGGAGATAACGTCAAGGACCCAGCTCAGCAGGGCAAGGACATGGCTGCAGAACAGAATCAAAGAGATGAAAAGGAATGCTTGAAGACGACAACATATTCGACCGTGAGATAAAGTCAATTCTGGATGAAGGCCGGGAGGAAGTTCCCGACCGGGTTTGGGATGCCGTACAGAGCAGAATTTCCGGAAAAAAGAGGAAATCCGCCGTCATGTGGGCAGGCTGGGCTGCAGTTTCGGCCGCAGCGGCAGTCGCCGCAGTCCTCTTCCTTGGCCCTCCATCTGCGGACAAAGGCCAGGACATAGAAGTCCTGCCGTCCGGGCAAGGCCGGATTCTGACAGAGACCCTTGCTCCATCCGGACCGTCTGACACAGGCAGTACGGGCGAAGACACAGGCCTGTTCGTGCCGCAGTCCGTCAGTGACGGGATGAACCAGGACAGCGGATACCTTGCAGAGACACAGGAACAGTCCCCGGCACCGGCAGAGCTGGAGGATCCTCAAAAGCCGGACTTGCCTGCCGAACCGGATTCAGAAACGGATTCGCCGATACAGGAGACTGTGAATCCGGGGCAGGAGGCCGTGGAACCGGGACAGGATACAGGCACGTACCGGAATGAAAGAGAAGACCAGCTCTGGCCGGAGGACATGCTGACGGCGGAATCAGGTTCCGCAAGAAGACAGCCGAAAGTGGCAATGACTCTGTTCGGCAATGCAATAAGCAACAATTCCGATGCAGGTTCAGGACGGAGCAGCGCCCCGATGCAGAGTTCCGGCGTAATCCCGACGGACGAAGTCCGGGAGAATCAGGCCACTTCCTACGGAATTCCCGTTTCCTTCGGCGTCGGCGCCAAAATTTTCTTCACCGAAAGGTGGGCACTCGGAGCCGGAGTCAACTGTTCTTTCCTCACAAGGAGATTTTCAGGAGTATATTACAATCATGAGGGTACGGCATTCGCCGATTCGGACATAAGGAATACACAGACCTATGTCGGAATCCCGGTAAATGTGTACTTCTCCATCGCCAGCGGGGATTTCTATGACTTCTATGCCTATGCGGGGGGAACCGTCGAAAAATGCGTGAGCGACACATACCTGATTGACACTCCCGGAAGCAGCATTACCTGGAGGAGCAAAAGTCCAGGCGTGCAGATGTCGGCAGTCGCAGGCATCGGTGTCGAGTTCATGCTGGGCAACAGAATCGGCCTGTATATAGACCCGAGCCTGAGATACTATTTCGAAAGCAGGCAGCCCAAGAGCATAAGGACAGTACAGCCCCTCATGCTGAACTTCGAGGCGGGGCTAAGGATAAGATTCAGATAATCCCCCTTGCGAGAACATTCGCTCCGACAAAGGTACGGAGTTCCTCGCAGCGGGTCTCAAGGATTGTGTGACGGTCCCCTTTCCACAATATGGTCCCGTCATATATGAATTCAATGTTGTCTCCTATCTCAAGCATGGAATTCATGTCATGCGTATTTATGACCGTAGTGATATTGTACTCTTCGGTTATGCCGTGTATAAGCTTGTCTATCAGACTGGAAGTATAAGGGTCAAGGCCTGAGTTGGGCTCGTCGCAGAACAGGAAGTCAGGATTGAGGGCAATGGCTCTCGCTATGCCGACCCTTTTCTGCATTCCGCCGCTGAGTTCACTCGGATACCTGTCGTCGGCATCCTTGACATTCACCCTGTCAAGGCAGAATTTTGCCCGTTCAATCTTCCGGGCCCTGGACCAGTCAGTGAAAAAGTCCATGGGGAACATGACATTTCCGAGTACGGTCTCGAAATCGAACAGGGCACTGCCCTGAAAAAGCACTCCTATCTTCTGCCGCAAAGCCTTCTTCATGTCATAATCCATGTCCGAAAGCCGCTGGCCCCCGTACCATATCTCACCTGAATCAGGAGCCAGAAGTCCTATGAGATTCTTGAGCAGGACAGTTTTTCCCGAGCCGCTGGCACCGATTATCATATTGCATTTGCCCGGCTCAAGGTCAAGATTGATGTCCTTCAGGACATGCAGGTCTCCGAAACTCTTGTACAGATGTTCTACTTTTATCATAATCCCGTCAATAAATTTCCATAACCAGGGAAGCAGCATTCCCGGCATGCCGTCACGCCAGTCAATAAAGCATCAGCTGGGTGACAATAAGGTCAAACAGAAGTATCAGGATGCTGGTGACCACAATCGACCTTGTGCTTGAAGCCCCGACGCCGAGGGACCCGCCCTGCGCATAATATCCGTTGAACGCCGATATCGATGATATGAGGAAACAGAACAGGGCCATCTTGAATCCGCTGTATACCACATAGAAACCGTTGTATGCATACTTTATTCCGGTGATATACTTCGATGCCGGTATTATCTCCGTCATCTCGACCACGCCCCAGCCGCCGAGCAGGCCGAGGACGAAGCTGAACATCATCAGAAGGGGGCTGAGCAAAGTCGCGGACATCACTTTCGGCAGCACGAGAAAGCCCGCGGAGTTCACGCCCATCATGTCCATTGCGTCAATCTGCCCGGAAATGCGCATGCTGCCGATCTCGGAGGCTATGTTCGAACCCATTTTCCCTGCAAGTATCAGGGCAACCACAGTAGAGCAGAACTCGAGCACGAGAGTCTCTCTGACCATATAGCCCACAAGCATCCGGTCCAGCATGGGATTGGACATGTTCGACGCTGTCTGTATCACGAGTACTCCACCGATGAAAAGGGAGATGACGCCGACAATAAGAATGGAGGAGAGTATCAGCTTGTCCGTCTCGATGACAAACTGCTTCCAGAAAATCCTCCATTTCTCAGGCTTGCGGAAAACCATCCTGAGGAACAGGAAATAGCTTCCGACCGATTCCAAAAATCTTCTTATCATAGCCATGCAAATTTAGAAACTGTTTCTTTTATTTCGCCACATTTTTTTCTTTTTGAATATTTTTTCTCTTTAGTGTCCGGATTTTTGGCAAAAAAATCATGATAACAAATGTTTTCGGAGCAAGATGCATCGGGATAAGGGCCATTCCCGTGACTGTGGAAGTGGACATGACTGCAGGGATAGGCATACATCTCACAGGACTTGCGGACATGGCCGTCAGAGAAAGCCTGCTCCGCACGATATCTGCCCTGCAGTTCCTCGGGTACCGCATCCCCGGGAAAAAGATTGTCATCAACCTCGCCCCCGCCGACATAAAGAAAAAGGGCAGCGGATATGACCTTGCAATCGCAACGGGCATAATAGCCGTATCAGGACAGGAATACCTGCCCGGGCTGTCCGGGTATCTCATGATGGGAGAGCTTGGGCTTGACGGAGCCGTCCGGAAAGTGCCCGGGGCATTGCCGATTGTGGAGATGGCGGCGGAAATGGGATTCAAAGGCTGCATTCTGCCGGAAGAATCGGCTATGGAAGCCATGGAATACAGTCCGCTGCCGGTGTTCGGGGTGAAGACGCTTTCAGAAGTGATGCAGATTGTGTCCGGGAGGGAATGCGGGCATCTGCTTGTCCGCAATCTGGATGTGCAGCACCAGGATGTGCGGCACAAGGATGACGATGCGGACTTCGCCGACTTTGCGGACATATACGGACAGGAAGGAGCCAAAAGGGGGCTGGAAACAGCCGCTGCAGGCGGACATAATGTCATTATGATAGGGCCGCCCGGCTCAGGGAAAAGCTCCCTGGCCAAGGCTATCCGGAGCATCATGCCTGAAATGGGAGATGAAGAGGCCCTTCAGACGAGCAAGATATATTCCGTGGCGGGAAAGGGTGGCTCTGCCGCAGGGCTGATGAGGAAAAGGCCCTTCCGCTCTCCACACCACAGCACATCCCTGCCGGCCCTGCTCGGGGGAGGGACAGAATTCATTCTGCCGGGAGAAGTTTCCCTTGCCCACAACGGCATCCTGTTCATTGACGAATTCCTTGAAATGCCGAGAAAGACCATGGAAGCGCTGCGCGGGCCGATGGAAGACAGAAAAGTCACAATATCAAGGCTGAAGGCCAGAGTCGAGTACCCCGCATCATTCATGCTGGTCGCTGCCACCAATCCCTGTCCGTGCGGATACTATGGGGAAGGCAACAGATGCAGATGCTCTCCGGGGAAAAGGGAGGCCTATCTGGCAAGGCTTTCCGGTCCGCTGGCCGACAGAATGGACATCCATCTGTGGATTCATCCCGCCGACAACAGAAAAATACTGCGGCGGGAGAAGGGGGAACCGAGCAGGGAAATCGCAGGGCGGGTGTATGCGGCCAAAGAAATCCAGAAGAAAAGATTCGCCGGAGAAGACATATTCTGCAACGCGGAGATGGACTCAAGACTACTGGGAAAATACTGCAGGCTTGCACCGGACACCGAGAATTTTCTGGTGAGACTTACGGAAAAAGCCGGCTATTCGGCAAGAGCCTGCACAAGGATACTGAAACTTGCCCGGACAATAGCAGACCTTGAGGAAGCCCGCGACATATCAGTAAGGCACATCAGCGAAGCAGCAGGCTACCGTTTTCTGGACAAAAGCCTGCAGATGTTCTGACAAGGACAGGGATTTCAGAGACTTTCCGGTGCGGACCAGGCAGAAAATACGGCGGATTTTTGCTACATTTGTCCCGGTCATGCAATTTTGAAAATACAGGCACAATGAAACAGGAAGTCACAATCAGGGACATATCAGACCTCGGGAGAGCCGCGGAAGAATTTCTCCAAAAGACAGGAGACAGCAGAATCATCGCATTCTTTGCACCCATGGGTGCAGGCAAGACGACATTCACGGCTGCCATCTGCAGCTGCCTCGGTGTCCGGGACGCCGTCTGTTCCCCGACATTCACCATTGTCAACGAATACAGGACAGCAGCGGGAGAACCTCTGTACCACTTTGACTTCTACCGCATAAACAAATTGTCCGAAGCCATCGACATAGGTCTGGACGACTATCTGTACAGCGGAGCCCTGTGCATCATCGAATGGCCGGAAAACATCGGGGAACTGCTTCCGGAAGAAACTCTCCGGGTCTCAATATCCGTCAACCCGGACATGTCCAGGACAATATCCTGGGATGACGGCAACGGCAATTCCCGGGACCAGGCCTGATTGCACCGGACGGATTCACCGGACTGACATCACCAGACCGACACCGATGTGAAATAGCCGTTGAAGTCATATTCTTTCACCTCGTCATCCAGAAGAATGGCCGGGCGCACGCCGGGCTGCACCGGATGAAGGGCCACGTACATGTGGCCGTCCTCGGAACAGGAACATTGGCTTCCCAGGAATGTATGGTCATATTCATAGTCGCCCATGCCCACAAGGATGTCATTCCTGAACACCGCCATCCGGTCTCTGCCGCTGCTGTCCTGAGTCAGGAGGATATAATTGATGAAATCCCCGTCGATGTAGTATGCGGCTACCCTGTTGTCCGCATAGCTGAACATGTACTTGAAATTTTTCCACAATGTATCATACCTTCCCGACGAGTCGAAGCATTTCTTGCCGGAGACATAGATGCACGACCCTCCGTCATAATATACCCTGCAGTCCAGGGTCTCGTCCGCAATGCCCTTGTCCACCTCATGGATATTGCCGCCGACATAGACAAGATGCCCGGAAATGCCTTCCGCCCTTGCAGTATAATACAGTGTCCCGTCATACAGCAGGACATCATCCACTGCCTCCATGTCCTCCGCAACGCCTACCGGTGAAGCCGTGCCGTCGACCGCAAGATAACATCTGTATCTGACGCCCCCGTCATACCCGATCGGTTCAGCATAAGCAAACCAAAGTTTCCCCCTGTCTTCGCGCAGGTCCGTCATGGGATGGCCTGATGCCTTCACCATGAGTATCATGCCGTTCTTCCTGTATGTCCATCCGTCTCCTGTCCGCGGCACCCCAAGGGTATATATGTCATCCCCGTCCACCATCATCCCGCAGATCATCTCCCTGTCCGGATATCTGAACATCTCCACCCCGTCCTTACTGATGACGGTCCCGGCATCTGTCGAATAATCCGTATAGAGATGGCCCCCGACACACCTGTGCATGTCATGGTCGGACGAGATGAAGCTTTCATCCTCCACAGGCAGTTCAAGAATCCGCTCGCCTCCCTTCATCAGGAACAGGGTACAGGCTACATGCCCATAACCTGAATCGGAATGCCAGTCATATCCGTCAGGATATTCTATGCCGGTCACATAAAGATATTTTTCCTTTCCCGCCGCTTCCTGCTGCAGCGTGTCGGCAGGAAGGACTCCTGCCGCGCCTGACGTCCGTTCCAGTTCCACCGTACCGCAGGAAGCTGCCGCCACTGCCAAAACCAATGATGCAGCCGGCCTGACGAAGGCCGCAGTCCCGCACAAAAAAACATTTCCCTTCATAACAGTATATCTCCCCACAATATCATCCCTGATGCCGTTTCAAAAGAACAATAAAAGAACAAAGCCCCCAAATCTTTCGCCACAGATCCGGAGACTTTACCCCATTTTTCTCTTTTTTTAACTATTTTCTCTTTTTAGAAAGGGGAAGCAGGAATTTCAAGGCTTGCGAAAATAAGAAAACCGCAATATTCTGCCGCCTTATTTCTATTTCTCATATATGGCAAAAAGAGCGGAACCGCTGCCGGACATTGATGCATATACGGCCCCTGAATCGTAAAGGGACTGCTTTATTGACGCAAGTTCAGGATGCCTTGCAAAGACCGTCTGCTCAAAATCATTGACAAGAAGAGACTTCCATTCCGGCACCGGCATAGAAAGCACTTCCCTGAGTGCGACAGACGGAATCTTCGGACAGATGCCCCGGTACGCGTCCGCTGTGGACACGGATATTCCTTCAGGTGCAATTATCTTCAAGTCAAGTGACTCAAGGACAGGCAGAGGAAAGTCCGAAAGAATCTCGCCCCGCCCCTCCCCGAACATCGGCCTCCCGTAGATGAAGAACGCGCAGTCACTGCCGAGACGGGATGCATATGAAGCCATTGCGGCATCGTCAAGTCCAAGTGAGAAAAGCCTGTTGAGTTCCTTTATCGTATATGCCGCATCAGCCGACCCTCCTCCGAGTCCGGCTCCCACCGGAGACAATTTTTCAAGGAAAATCTTTGCAGGGGGAAGGCAGAAATCCTTGTCCAGAAGGCCATATGCCCTGGCACACAAGTCATCAAGAGGATTCCAGTCCACGCCTTCCTGCCTGGCAATTGTAATCATGAGCTTGCCGTCACCGGAAATTGCCTGTACAAGCTGACCGGCACCCTGACCGGCGGAATCCTGACAGCGCGGGGACGGAGTGCCGTATCTGGAGAAAAGCGAGGCCGATGTACGGCTCCAGTCATCCGCTGCGATTACTTCAAGCACATCATGATATTCCCCGGACGGGACAAACAGGGTCTCGATGTCGTGGAAGCCGTCAGGACGCTTCCTCAGGACATTGAGCCCGAGATTCACTTTTACGCAAGGATATACTGTCATGTCACATCTGCCCTAAATATCACATCTGTCTTACGGCCTTTTCAACGGCCTCCTCAATCTCCTCCCGGACAGCGGATTCAGGCATGCCATGAAATACCGGGGAGAGAAATGAAATCATCTGGAGCACACGGGCTTCCCTGAGAGTGATGCCGCGGGAGCGCATATAAAACTGCTCCTCCTCGTTCAGCCTGCCGATGGTGGCCCCGTGGGAACATTTCACATCATCAGCATATATCTCAAGCTGGGGCCTTGTGTTGACACTGGCCTTGTCCGACAGCAGGAGACTGTGGTTTTCCTGATATGCCTCTGTCTTCTGTGCATCCGCAGCCACTATGATTTTTCCGTAGAAATCCACGGAAGAAGAGCCGCCGGCAATCCCTTTGAACAACTGACGGGAAGAACAGCGCGGCACAAGATGGTTCATGTCAACCGCGACATGCACCTTCTCATTGTCCGGACACAGATAGATGCCCTTGACAGAACAGTCGGCATTCTCCCCGGCAATGTCCACTGCAAGTCTGATGTCGCAGCTGACACCCGGCATCACGATGACCGTGACATCGGCCCTGGAACCGGCTTCCAGCACAAGATGCTCCATCGGGAGCTCGCAGGAGGAATCCCTGAGCAGGAAGACCCGCTCAAGAACCTCTCCCCGAGAAACAGTGACAGTCCTGACATTCCCCATGACATCCGCAACGGCATTCCTCATGGCATCCTCCCGCTCAATTGATGGAATCATATCCTTTCTCCTCTATTTCGGCCACCAGTTCCTTGCCGGCGGAACGGACAATCCTGCCGTCCTTGAGCACATGCACATAGTCAGGGACTATATAGTCCAGAAGCCGCTGGTAATGGGTAATCACAATCACTGACTTCTCCTGAGTATGCAGGGAATTCACTCCATTGGCCACTATCCTGAGGGCATCCACATCAAGACCGCTGTCCGTCTCGTCAAGGATTGAAAGCACCGGGTCGAGCATGGCCATCTGGAAAATCTCATTGCGCTTCTTCTCACCTCCGGAAAAGCCGACATTGACTTCCCTCTTGGAGAATTCGGGCTTCATCCGGACAAACTCCATCTTTTCCCTCATCATCCTGAGGAATTCTCCGGCTCGCAGCGGTTCCAGTCCCTTCGCTTCCCGATGAGCGTTGACCGCCGTCTTCATGAAATTGGTTATGGACACCCCCGGTATC
>JADIMJ010000088.1 GCA_017694835.1 Candidatus Cryptobacteroides gallistercoris | reverse complement strand
GCGGGAATAGAAACCGGGGACTATGACAATGTTGCAGACTGCCGTTACCGGGTCCCTACACATTGGGACATCGGAAAGGTTTTCCAACGGCTTATAATCGATGTCTGTAATGAGACGGGCGCTGAACCCATACCGGCTTTGATTGAAGTCTATAATTCCTGGATAACTGACAGCATAGAGAACTACAACAGTTCGATGTATTACGAAAATCCGGGCTATCTGTTCGCCTCGTACCGCGAAGGCCGGCCGCTGTAATCCGAATCAGGGATTCTGATATTTGAAATTTGACATTATTTCCCTAAATTAGTCCGGATTTTCGGTAAATCAGAAAAAGATGTCGGACAAGGAAACGGTCGAACTGCTCATTGCAGATGACCCTGATGCAGTCAGGGAGTTTTTCTTCGTGCGCTGCCGTCCGGCACTGACATATATCGGGCAGTATTTCTGCAGCGGAAAGCAGAGTGCGGAGGAGATGATAGGGGAATTCTACGAATTCCTCTCTGCCGACCGCTGGCACAAGCTGCGTATATTCCGTTTTTCCTGTTCCCTCAATTCGTACATTACGGTGATAGCATCAAGGTATTTCCAGAGAAAAAGAAACAGGGACAGCATATTCATTGACGACAATATCGGGCCGCTAGTCCTTGACGGCATTATCTCTACGGAAATGGAGGACCGGTCTCTGATGCAGGTCGTCGGTCTTGTCATCGGCAGGATGCCGGTCCTGGACAGGATGCTGCTCAACAGGATTCTGCTCGACGGGGAGAAGCCCCGGGACATTATTCCGGAAGTCCTGCCTTATATTTCTGACAGCGGGGCCGGGACGAAGACCAGGGAGCAGGTCGCCGGCTATGTGTATACAAGGTACAACAGGGCGAAGGTCCGGCTGCAGAAGGCTCTGGTGGAATTGGGATATTGCGGATAATCTAAGGAGGGGATGGTCATGAAACGACATGAAATATCTGACGAGCAGCTCGCTGCGTATATGGAGAACCTTTTCTGCGGAGGCCGGCTCAAGTCGCGTGCCGGGACCGTCAAGGCCGACCGGCGGTTGCTTGAGGATGTCGATTCCATTGAGGTCCTTGGCGTGTCACGCCGGGCGCTGGAGATGTTCCGGCTTCCGGACTGGAAGGCGGAGGATGCTGATTTCCGAGCAGATGAGATGCGCCGTTATGCCATGACCGGATTCCTCGGGGACGAGGATGATGACGACTCGGCTGACGGCATTGATGCCGGAGACATCGCTGCCGGAGAAGACAATGACGGAGCCCCGGACATCAGGTGACAAGAACATCAGATGAAAGGGAGGCAGATGACTGGACATCAGATGTCGGGGAAGGACAAGATAATTGATTTGAAAAAGAGCATCCGGCTGGAAGTTGTAAAATTCATCGCCGGGTGTATTCTTTTTGCCCTGATGGCGGCGTGTACAATCATTTCCGCAGTGCTGCTGGTCCTCAATCCCGGGCTTGATTTCCCGCACGGCATATGGATATTGGCTGTCGGCGGAGTCGTCCTGCTGTGGGAAATGGGCCGTGCTTTCTGGGTCAGAAGTCCCCTTCCGGAAGGATATGCCGCTGTCAGCCGTGCGGACTGTCCCCCGTTGTTCAGCCTTATTGACGAAGTGGCGGAAAATCTCGGAGTGAAGTTGCCGGAGCAGATTTATGTCTGTCCCGATGCGTCGGCGGCGGTATTTGTCATGCCCGGAATCCAGAATCTCATAAGGGCCCCGGAGGACAGGTATCTTGTGGTCGGGCTCGGCTTTCTGACGCAGATGGACGACGAGGAGATAAAGTCTGTCCTTTATCATGAATTCGGGCATTATGTGCAGGCTGCGACCGATGATTCTGCCTCTGTATATGTCGTGGGCCAGTTTTCCCGGTCGTTCATCTCCGGGGACAAGAATGAGGTCTCCAATATCTGGCAGATGAATACCTGCAATCAGAAACTTCTCTTCGGCTATTTTGCCCTGTGGATATGCCGCAATATCCGCAGAAAATATTCCGAACTCTCAAGGCAGATGGAGTATGATGCGGATGATATCGCTGCGGGTCATGTCGGCAGGGAGATTCTGCAGCGGACATTGGTCCATGCCGCATGCATCAGATATAATTTCGGCATGGTACGGTGGGGCATGAAAAAACTGGAGGCAGCCGGGCTGTGCCTGGAGGATTTCTATCAGGCGCTGAGTGCGGTGGCCGGGTTTTCCCGTCCGCGCATGGCTTTTCTGAAGCACGGAGTCATACGCAGGATAGAGAGGCTGGGACCGCTGGAGGTTGGCCCCACGGCATCCTCAGTCTCATGGACAGTGCGGGATGCGGTCCTCGGTTCGGGACTCATTTCCAGGATTTTCCCGTCTTGCCCGGACGGCGGAGACACTGTTCTTCCTGTCCCTGAATTTGTCCGCTGGATGGAGGAGGGGGCCGACATATACTGCCGGCATCTGCAGCGGATGCGCTCTGTCAAGCTTGAGATTCATCTGGACAGGAGGAAACATTTTCTCCCGCTGGCAGAGGGAATATATGATATTCTGATTGACGGCCGGTCTGTCGGCACGGGCAACTTCATGAAGGGTTATGACATCAGGAAAAGAATTTCTCCCGGAACTCATCAGCTGACTGTCAGAGTCCCGGGAGGAATCGGAATTGCGTGCGACCCGTTTATGTTCGAAGCCTGTGACGGCGATACATGCCGGCTGGACATGGACTATCGCTATGAATTCAAGGGAACAAGATACAGGGTCTTCGTGGGAAGTTTCTCCAGGACCGCTCTCCGGTCTTGAACCCGCTCTTATCCCTCTTGTATATCTTCGTCTTCCTGTCCTTCTTGTCCCACTTATCCTTCTGTGTCTCCGTACTGCTCCCTGAGCCCTGCCAGCTGCACCTTCAGGCTGTCCGTGAGCCCCTCATACCCCGGCTGCCCGTACAGGTTGTGCAGCTCATTCGGGTCGTTCTGCAGGTCATAGAGCTCCCATTCGTCTATGTCATAGTAGAAATGGATGAGCTTGTACCTGTCGGTGCGGATGCCGTAGTGGCGCTTTACGCTGTGTTCGGCAGGATATTCATAGAAATGATAATACAGGGCCCGGCGCCAGGTGTCAGGATGTTCCCCTTTCAGAAGCGGGACAAGCGATTCTCCCTGTATGTCATCCGGAATCCCTGCCCCTGCGAGCTCGAGGAATGTCGGGGCATAGTCTATGTTCTGCACCAGTTCCGGGATGTCGCGCGGTTCCAGCCCGTGCTCCCGGACGAAGCTGTCAGGCAACCTCATTATCAGCGGGGTGCGCATGGACTCCTCATACATGAACCTCTTGTCGAACCATCCGTGCTCTCCCATGTAGAATCCCTGGTCCGAGGTGTATACGACGAGCGTATTCTCCAGCAGTTCTTCTTCCTCCAGGTGGTCCAGCAGCCTTCCGACATTGTCATCAAGGGACTTGACTACTTTCAGATAGTCACGCATGTAGCGCTGGAATTTCCATTCGGCCAGTTCCCTGCCTTTCGGGTCTCTGGCCTTGAAGTCGGCGATGACCGTGGCGTAGAACCGGTCCCATGCAGCCCTCTGCTCGGAGTCAAGCCTTTCAAGCATGCCAGAGTAAGCCTGTCCCAGGCCTGTCTTTCCCGTTTCTTCCGTGACCGCCTTGAGGTCGTACGCAAGGTCCATGTCCTTGAAAATGCTCATTTCCTGTGCCGCTGCGGCAGGCCGTCCGGCCCAGTCGTCCCAGAAAGTCTCAGGCAGAGGGAATGTCCTGTCCTCAAACAGGGAAAGATGCGTCGTGTCGGCCATCCAGTTGCGGTGTATTGCCTTGTGGTGTACGAGCAGACAGAACGGCTTGTCCTTGTCGCGTCCGTTGTCAAGCCAGTCTATGGCATCATCGGTGATTATGTCCGTGATGTACCCGTGCTTCTGTATCGTGTCGTTCTGCTGTGTGATGAACTGCGGATTGTAGTAGTCGCCCTGCCCCGGGACAATCTCCCAGTGGTCGAATCCAGTCGGAAGGCTTTCAAGATGCCATTTCCCGATGACGGCAGTCTGGTATCCGGCTCCCTGCAGAAGTTTCGGGAAAGTCTGCTGCGAAGCGTCGAAGACGCAGTTGGTGTTGTCGTAGAATCCGTTTGCGCAGGAGTGCTTGCCTGTGATCATGCACGCGCGGCTCGGTCCGCTCAGCGAGTTCGCCACAAAGCTGTTGGTGAATCTCACTCCTTCGCCGGCAATCCTGTCCAGATTCGGAGTCTCGGTATATCTTCCGTCGTAGCAGCTCATTGTCTGGAACGAGTGGTCGTCTGTCATTATGTAGACAATGTTGTACTGCTTCTGTTCCTTTTTCTGGCATGATGTCAGGCTGCTGCCGGCTATGATGGCCCCGGCTCCTGCCATGAGTGTCCCGGTCCCTATTATTGCCGTCCCCGCAGCCGGGAAGATTTTCTTTGCGGAGGGCACAGATTTCAGGTTTATTTTCATGTATCTGATTATTACGGAAGAGGGTGACTCAAAAGAATTCCACCTTTTGGGCCACCCTCCCCTCAAATGTCATTTTTTCAGTCAGAGGTTGTCTTTCTCTATGTCTTTGAAATATCCGTAGGTGTTGACCTTGAGCTCTCCGGCTGCAAGTTCGTCGCATACTATGATTCCGTGCTGATGTGCCTGGAGCGCAGACAGGGTGCACGACTGCGAATATGCCCCTTCCACTGCCTGCTGGAGGGCGCGGGCCTTCTTGTGTCCGAAGGCAAGCACAAGCACTTCCCGTGCGGACATCACCGTACCTACGCCGACAGTCAGTGCCAGTGCGGGAACCTTGTCTATGTCATTGTCGAAGAATCTTGAGTTCACGACTCTGGTGTCGTAAGTGAGGGTCTTGACCCTTGTCCTGGACACGAGGGAAGAGAACGGTTCGTTGAATGCAAGGTGTCCGTCCTCACCGACGCCGCCCATGAAGAGGTCGATGCCGCCGGCAGCCTCGATCCGTGCCTCGTATGAAGCGCATTCCGCAGCAAGGTCAGGAGCATTGCCGTTGAGAATGTGTATGTTCTCCTTTGGCACATCCACATGGTCGAAGAAATTGGCGGCCATGAAGGAATGGTAGCTTTCGGGATGTGATTCCGGAAGCCCGACATATTCGTCCATGTTGAATGTGATGACATTCCTGAAGGAAACCTCGCCGGCCTTGTGCATCCTTATGAGTTCCTGATATGTCCCTATCGGAGTGGAGCCGGTGGGAAGTCCGAGCACGAACGGCTTGTCCGTGACTGCGGCCTTTGCCTTGATTCTTGATACGATGTATCTTGCTGCCCATACTGAGCCCTTCTTGCTGTCATTTTCAATTATAAGTCTCATATTATTCGTTTGTTAAAAATTTCACAAAGTCCTTTTAAAAAAGTTTTACGAAGACCTCGATGGCCTGGTATTCCGCCATGCCGAGCTCGTTGTATAGCCTTGCCGTGTTCTGCGTCCGGTCCTCGGCTCTCTGCCAGAATTCGCGGGAGTCGTCACCCGGGAACGGCACGATGTCTTTCTGTGACACATGCCTGTAGATGGCGTGGCGCTTCTTGATGACTTCGTCAGGGCTGAGAGGAACGGCCATGTCCACCTTGCCGAGTTCCCATTCCATCCATGCGCCCCTGTAGAGCCATACATGGCATTCCTTGAGCCATGCCTCGTCCTTCAGCTGGTCCAGGGCCTCGAGTACGGCTTCGGTACATACCCTGTGGGTGCCGTGAGGGTCCGCAAGGTCGCCGGCAAGATATATCTGGTGCGGCTGGACTTTCTGGAGCAGGGCAATGATGATGTCGATGTCCTTCTGGCTGCGTTCTCCCTTCTTGATGCCGCCCGTCTCATAGAACGGAAGGTTGAGGAAGTGCACATTCGTGTTTTCATTCAGTCCGAATGACCTTACGGCGCTTCTCGCTTCGGCGCGGCGGATGGCGGCCTTGATGTCAAGGAGAGGACGCGGTTCCGGCTCTCCAGGCTTCTTGGAGTCTACTATTGCCTTTACTTCAGCGAACTTGTCGGCGAATCCGAGTTCGTGTGCCGTGTCCATGTGCTGGAGCACGACATCGTCGTGGACTGCGACATTGCCGGATGTCTCGTATGCCACATGCACGTCATGCCCCTGCTCGACGAGGCGGATGAATGTGCCGCCCATTGATATCACGTCGTCGTCCGGATGAGGCGAGAATACCACAACCCTCTTCGGGAACGGCGTCGACGATACCGGTCTTGTGGAATCATCGGCATTCGGCTTTCCTCCCGGCCATCCGCTGATGGTGTGCTGCAGGTCATTGAAGACATCTATGTTTATCTTGTCGTATGGTCCCTTGAGTTCAAGCAGCTCTCCGAGTGAATTCTCAAGATAGTCCTGATGTGTAAGCTTCAGGATAGGCTTGTGCACCGTCTGGCAGAGCCATACGACAGCTTTCCTGACGAATTTGGGCGTCCAGTCGCACGGGCCGACGAGCCATGGGGCCACAACCCTCGTGAGCAGGCTTGCGGAGTTGTCGTCCACATACATGCGGATATTCTCATGCCTCTGGAGGAATGATGCCGGGCATGCCGGGGTTATCGGTCCCTCCGCCACATCCTTCACCACCTGCGCCTTGTCTTCTCCCCATGCCATGAGGATAATCTTCTTGGCGCTCATCATTGTCGCGATTCCTATTGTGATGGCAGTCTTCGGCGTGTCGGCGATATTGCCGTTGAAGTTGCGGGACTGTGCCTTGCGCGATTTGTATGAGAGCAGGACTGTCCTTGTGCGGCTCTTCGGGGATGTCCCGACCTCGTTGAATGCTATCTGTCCGTATTCTCCGACACCGGCGACGAGAAGGTCAAGGCCGGAAATGGCCCTGTCGTAGTCCGCGCAATATTCGGTGATGCGGTCTTTGCTGACATTGCCGTCAGGAATGTGGATGTTCTCTTTCTTTACGTCAACCTGGGTGAGGAATTCATCGAAAAGTCTGAAATTTCTGCTCTGTCTTGCCCTTTCTCCTTTAGGGTAATACTCGTCGATGCTGTATACCTCCACGTTTGAGAAAGAAATCTCCCCGTTTTTGTACCTCTTGACAAGTTCCCTGTAGAGAGTGACCGGAGTGGTGCCGGTGCTGAGTCCGAGGCGGAATACCTTTCCGTCGTTTTCCTTGATTGCCGAAATGATGATTTCAGCGATGTCAACGCAGGCATTCTCGGCCGTATCGTATATTTCAGCCGGGATTGTCTCATAACTGTGGAGAATGTCTTTCGGCAGACCTGCCTCAATCAGACCTCCGTCCTTTGGTAAAGAAAAGTGTTTCATATATTATGTGTATAGATATTTTTGTGTATGGATATTTCAGAAATTTGAATAATATTCATTCCATATCCCACAAATATAAGCAAACTCCTTCAAATACGGATGGAATTTGCCGCTTTTCCCGCAAAATCGCGCCCGATGGAGCCGAAATGCCTTCCATCGGCCGCAGCAATAAAAACGGCCCCGTTCCCCAAGAAGGAGCGGAGCCGCAGTATTCGGGTTATTCGGAAATTACCTTGCTGAAAGTGCTGCTGTTGTCCAATACGGAGACAGGCCGAGAGGGGCAAACCTGACGGATTCTGTCGGATTTTGTGCAGTGTAGAGCGTTGGCCTTGTCGTCTGTTTTGTCAGGGTAATATTGCCTGCATAGGCAGGTGTTGTTGTGTCGTATATGCTGACTCTGCCTGTATTCAGATTGGCCGCGTATATCTCATAGCCTATGCATGTGAATGACCCTCCGTCCTGCAGATCGCCCTGGTAGGCCTCACTTGTGGCTGTGTTGCCGCTGAGGGTGAATGTGAATGGGGCAAACTGTCCCTGGATGATTGTGTATGCTCCGTCGGACAATTCAGCCGCTGCCATCCACATCATTTGGTATCCGTCTGCATCGGCTTCTCCGATAGCAAGATTGTTGATGAATTGAAGTTTCCCGTCTTCGCTTACATCAGCCACTGCAGGATATTCCGCTCCGAGGATACTCCAGCCTTCAATCGTGACCTGGTTGCTGCCATAGGCGGATATTGTGATTGTGCCGGATTTAGGTGCACCGAGCAATGTCGGGGAGACACCCTGTCCTGCAGAAACCCAGCCGTATGTGTCGCTTGAATTGACTGTCCATGTTCCGATCCACTGCTCTACATTCTCGCCTGGAGCCGGAGCTGCCTCAGTCGTGACTTTCTCTCTGTAAAGTTCACTCTTTCCGCTTACAAAAGTTACATAGAAATCAAATTCGTAGGTGGTTTCGGCATCAAGCTTTATGAATCCGGATGATATGGTCTCTCCGGCGTTAAGAGCGCTGAGCTCGTCTGTCCCGAATGAGTAAACGCTCTCATTCTGTGTGCCCTGCTGCAAAAGGGTGATGATGTCCTCATCGGAATATGTGTTGTCATCCATCAGAGTATATTTGACGGCGGAGACGCCGGACCCTGTGGCATCAAACCATGCACTGTTGTATTTTGTGTACTGTCCATATTCCTGAAGGTATGCGCTGAGAGTGAAAGTCTCTTCAACAGGCTCTTCCAGTGTCACTTTTGTACTTGCCCATTCTGAGTCAGTGTAGTTCTCGTCCTCTGTTGTGGCCTTTACCTTGACGGTATAGTCCCCTGCAGTGAGGCTTGTGAATTCAACTGAAGTGGCCGAGGTGGTTTCCTCTGCTCCGCCGTTGAGAGTATAGGTATATGAGTCGGCGTTTGCAACGGCTTTCCATGTGACTGTGAAGGATGTGTTTGTCTGGTCTTCTACTGAAAGGCTCGGAGTGGCGAGCTGTGTCGGCTCAGATGGCTCCGGCTCTGGCTTCGGCCCCGGTCCCGGTTCAGGGTCTTTTTCGCATGAAGCCAGAAGGGCGACAGAAGCGAATGCAGTCATGGCAGCATAGAAAAATCTGTTCAATGTTTTCATGATAATTTAGTTTTAATAATGGTTCATTTCCTCCAAAGTTAGGAAAATAAATTTTACGACGGTTCATTTTTCTGTTTTATTTTCATAAAGTCACAGAATATTATTGCATCGCGGCCGGTGGACATATAAAATGGATGCCATCGGCCGCGATTTCTCCGCAAAAGTGAGGCTGATGGCATTTTGAAAATACCGTCGGGCGCGAAAATCCCGAAAAATCGCGCCCGGTGGAGTCAAAAATTCTGTCCGACGGCCGCACCGGGAGATTCAGAGCCGCAGCCGATGACCCCATGCCGCACGGTAGGCCTTGCCGTATTGATTCTTTGCTGATAAGTACAGGGCCGGCACTGAAAAGACAAATACTTTACGTATATTTGTGCCGGTGACGCAGGGGCGGCTGTCTTTATGCGGACAGGACCGGACTTGCGGGTGATGTTGCCTGCATGTCGGGGCATGTGTCAAATGACTGACAACTATTAATTAACAACTGATAACTTATGACCGATCTGTTTTATCTTGTGCCTGCCGCGGCTGTGGCGGCACTGTTCTTTGCCTGGCTCTTTTCCCGTCAGATGATGAAGGAGAGCGAAGGCTCTGCTACCATGAAGGAGATAGCACTTTATGTGAGGAAGGGGGCGATGGCCTATCTGAAGCAGCAGTACAAGGTGGTCACGATTGTATTTGTGATACTTGCTGCATTTTTTGCTGTGCTTGCATATGGATTTAATGTGCAGAATCCGTGGGTGCCGTTTGCTTTCCTGACGGGAGGCTTCTTCTCGGGTCTGGCCGGATTCGTGGGCATGAAGACCGCTACATATGCTTCCGCAAGGACGGCCAATGCGGCCATGCGTTCCCTGAATTCGGGACTGAAGCTGGCATTCCGCTCCGGTGCCGTGATGGGGCTTACAGTTGTGGGTCTCGGTCTTCTGGACATTTCTCTGTGGTACATCATACTTGACCATTTCATAGATGCCACGGGACCGCAGAAGCTTGTGACAATCACCACGACGATGCTTACATTCGGCATGGGGGCCTCGACGCAGGCTCTGTTTGCCCGTGTGGGAGGCGGCATCTACACAAAGGCCGCCGATGTGGGCGCAGACCTTGTCGGAAAGGTTGAGGCAGGGATTCCGGAGGACGACCCGCGCAATCCTGCAACCATCGCGGACAATGTGGGGGACAATGTGGGGGATGTCGCCGGCATGGGCGCAGACCTTTATGAGTCATACTGCGGTTCGATACTTGCGGCTGCGGCTCTCGGTGCATCGGCTTTCTACGGCGTCGGCGATGACATGCAGATGAGGGCGGTGTTTGCCCCTATGATTATTGCGGCTGTCGGGGTGGCCCTTTCCATCATCGGCATCTATACCGTTAGGACGAAGGAAGGAGCCGGGATGAGCCAGCTGCTGAAGTCACTCGGATTCGGCACGAACCTCAGTGCCGTGCTGATTGCTGCTGCGACGTTCGGTGTCCTGTATCTTCTCAAGCTTGACAACTGGCTCGGGATATCATTCTCGGTAATCGTCGGTCTGCTGGCAGGCGTCATCATCGGCCAGTCTACAGAATATTATACATCCCATTCTTACAAGCCGACGCAGAAATTGGCTGAAAGTTCCAAGACAGGCCCTGCCACAGTCATCATTTCCGGCATCGGACTCGGAATGATATCCACGGCCATTCCGGTGATTACAATAGCCGTGGCCATTCTTCTCTCATATCTCTGCGCCATCAATTTCGACATGGCGAACATGCTGACCCCGCAGAATCTGAGCATCGGGCTTTACGGAATCGGCATCGCAGCCGTTGGAATGCTTTCGACTCTCGGAATCACCCTTGCGACAGATGCATACGGGCCTATAGCCGACAATGCCGGAGGAAATGCCCAGATGAGCGAACTCGACCCTGAGGTCCGCCGCCGCACAGACATTCTCGACGCTCTCGGAAATACCACGGCGGCCACCGGAAAAGGCTTTGCAATCGGCTCCGCGGCCCTGACTGCCCTTGCCCTTCTTGCTTCATATATGGAGGAAATCAAGATTGCCCTCGGCAATGCGGAAAGGACCATTGTCGGTGCCGCCGGAGAAGCCGTCGAGGCTGCAAAGGCTACTATCCCTGACCTGATGGCACATTATAATGTGGACCTCATGAATCCTACCGTGCTTGTCGGTGTCTTCATCGGGGCGATGATGTCTTTCCTGTTCTGCGGACTTACGATGAACGCCGTGGGCAGGGCCGCACAGAAGATGGTGGCAGAGGTGCGCAGGCAGTTCCGTGAGATAAAGGGCATCCTGACCAAGGAGGCGGTGCCTGACTATGCGAGATGCGTGGAGATTTCCACCAAGGGAGCCCAGCATGAGATGCTCTTCCCGTCGCTCATAGCCATCATAGTGCCTGTGATTGTGGGGCTTGTGCTCGGCGTCGCCGGTGTCATGGGGCTTCTCATCGGAGGTCTCGGCTCCGGCTTCGTGCTTGCCATCTTCATGGCGAATTCCGGCGGTGCGTGGGACAATGCCAAGAAGTATGTGGAGGAAGGCAATCTCGGAGGCAAGAATTCAGAGAGCCATAAGGCTACGGTAGTCGGAGACACAGTCGGCGACCCGTTCAAGGATACTTCCGGCCCGTCCCTGAATATCCTCGTGAAGCTCATGAGCATGGTGTCGATTGTCATGGCCGGACTTACTGTCTGGATTCATTGAGTAACCAAAATATTGCTATCTTTGCAGATTCCGGGGACGGAGGCATCGTGTGACTTGCATTGCGGTGTCCCTGTCCCCGGATACAAAGTCAAGGCAATATGGATGACAGGACAGAAAAAAATATACTTCAGGATATAGCCGATCAGGAATACGAACATGGCTTCGTGACTGATGTGGAGCAGGAGTTCATTCCCAAGGGGCTCAATGAAGACATCATCAGGCTTATTTCTGCCAAAAAGCAGGAGCCGGAATGGCTTCTCGAGTTCAGGCTCGGTGCCTTCAGACGCTGGCAGAAGATGAAAGTCCCGGCATGGGCCCATCTGAATATCCCGGAAATAGACTTTCAGGACATAATCTATTATGCCGCCCCGAAAAAAGACAGCGACCGGCCCAAGGAGATAGACCCGGAGCTTGAAAAGACATTTGACAAGCTCGGGATTCCTCTTAATGAAAGGGCTGCCCTTGCCGGGGTGGCGGTGGATGCCGTGTTCGATTCAGTGTCCGTGGCGACTACATTCCGTCAGGCACTGTCGGAAAAGGGCATCATTTTCTGTTCGTTTTCCGAGGCTGTGAAAGAGCATCCGGACCTTGTGCGCAAATATCTGGCATCCGTTGTCCCTGTCGGGGACAATTTCTATGCTGCCCTCAATTCCGCCGTGTTCAGCGACGGCTCTTTCTGCTATATCCCCAAAGGCGTTCGCTGCCCGATGGAGCTTTCAAGCTATTTCCGCATAAATGCCAGGGGTACGGGCCAGTTCGAGCGGACTCTGATTGTGGCCGACGAAGGCTCGTATGTGAGCTATATGGAGGGCTGTACGGCACCGATGCGCGATGAGAACCAGCTTCATGCCGCTGTAGTGGAGATAGTGGTGGAAAAGGATGCGGAGGTCAAGTATTCCACAGTCCAGAACTGGTATCCGGGCGATGCGCAGGGCCGGGGAGGAATCTTCAATTTCGTCACCAAGAGGGGGATATGCAAAGGGAGCGGAGGCCATCTTTCGTGGACTCAGGTCGAGACGGGCTCCGCGATCACATGGAAATATCCGAGTACCATCCTCAAGGGAAACAACTCCTCGTCGGAGTTCTACTCTGTGGCAGTGACCAACAACTGGCAGCAGGCGGACACCGGCACCAAGATGATACACATCGGCAGGAATACCCGCAGCCGCATCATCAGCAAGGGCATTTCGGCCGGACACAGCCAGAACAGCTACAGGGGGCTGGTCAAGATGCTTCCCGGTGCTGACAATGCCAGGAACTATTCCCAGTGCGACAGTCTCCTGATAGGGGACAAGTGCGGGGCGCATACTTTCCCGGATATTCAGAATGCCAATATGACTGCCGTCGTCGAGCATGAGGCGACAACTTCGAAGATAAGCGAGGACCAGCTGTTCTACTGCAACCAGCGCGGCATCGGGCCCGAGGAGGCTGTCGGGCTGATTGTGAACGGGTATGCCCGCGAGGTGCTGTCAAAGCTTCCGATGGAGTTTGCCGTCGAGGCCCAGAAACTCCTGCAGGTGTCTCTGGAGGGGGCCGTGGGATAGGACGGCAGCAGGCTCCGGACTGCTGGTCCGGGCGCACTGGAAATGTACTGAGAACAGAGAGATGAAAGATTTTTTGAATTATTCGTTGTTTACAATCGGCGGGGACATGCCGGTTCTCCTTATCGACCTGATTACTTCGGTATGCGGGCTGGCCTGTGTCTTCCTTGCCGGGCGTAACAGCAAATATAATTTCTGGGTGGGCTATGTATATACATTTTTCCTGTTCCTGATGTTCTGGAACAAGAATCTGTATGCGAGCCTGCTGCTCCAGCCGATATCGTTGGGGATAAACATACTCGGACATTACCGCTGGACGCATCCGAAAAAGAACGAAGAGAGTTCCGAGCACCACGGGGAACTGAAGGTGTCGATGCTGACCTGGCCGCAGCGGGGCGCTGCAGTCGTGTCCGTCTTCGTCATCGCATGGCTCTGGGGCTGGCTTTTGAGCCAGCTGGGCAACAGATGGTGTGTCGGCATGTTCCCTTCCGACCCAATACCGTATCTTGATGCCTGCGTTACCGTGCTGATACTTGTCGCACAGTTTCTCTCGGCGCTCAAGAAGTGGGACTGCTGGATTGCGTGGCTGCTGGTCAATGTCGCACAGATGGCCCTGCACATATCTGTGGGGCATGTCTTTATGCCGATTGTCTCCGGGCTTTACCTCATCAACGGCGTGGCTTCTCTATACGGCTGGTACAGGCTGTATCAGAAAAAGGCATGAGCGGCCGGGGACAGGACGCATGACGGCATTGGCTGAAAGAAGAAACTTATGGAGGAAATACAATTGATATGAGTGAAATATTGTTGGAAATAAAGGGCCTGAGGGCTTCCGTGGAAGACAAGGAGATTCTCAAGGGAGTCGACCTGACCATACGCAGAGGCGAGGTGCATGCCATCATGGGCCCGAATGGAGCCGGAAAGAGTACGCTTTCAGCCGTGCTGGCCGGACGGGAGAATTTTACCGTCACGGACGGGGCTGTGACTTTTCTCGGGAAAGATCTTCTGAAGATGTCTCCGGAGGA
>JADIMJ010000087.1 GCA_017694835.1 Candidatus Cryptobacteroides gallistercoris | reverse complement strand
CTGATATCAGTCCGATATACATGCAGGCAAATATAGTGACAAATGACAACAATTATATGTAATTCCGGAAAACTTTTGTTAGTGTCTTGCAAAAGGATTTAGAGAGAAATTACACATTTTAAGGGTAATGGAGCAAGAGTTTTGATTATAATAATTTTTTCAGTTCTTCAGTATCAGGTAATGCCTGTTTTATACCTATTGATGGATTTTCGTGGGGCTTACGCATCTGGTCATCTATCAGACGAAGATAGGTGCATAATTGTCCCAAATAAGAGGATTTAAAAGTCCCTTTCTTTAACTCAATAACTACAAGCGCATTTAACTCCCGATTAAAGAATATCAGGTCAGGGAAATGCTCTACTCCATACACTTCCAATTTGTACTGATTGCCGACAAATGCAAAATCACGCCCAAAGGTGAGATACTTGACTTGTGCAAGAAAATAAACCTTGCAGATCTGATGTGATTGAAATATGGAAAAGGAAATGAGAGCTCATTTCCTTTTCTTTGACTTCTTTCCTCCCTTTGATGACGGATCCCTGTCCCATCCGTCGTTGTTGAAGAACTGCTTCCAGTCATCCTTGCGGCTGCGGGACTTGCGGCCGTAATTTTCATCCGGATATCCTCCGCGACGACGCTCCTCGCGTGAAGAACTTTCCCGGCGGCCGGCAGAAGATTTCTTCGGGGCCGGCTTTTTGGCTCCCTTATGTCCGGAATCCTTCTGGCCTGATACCTCTCCGCCCTCTGCTCCGGCTATCTCGACTCCGAGCCTGTAGCCTTTCCATGAGGCTCCGTCAAGAGCCTTGATGACGGCGGGAGCATCGGCTTCCTTCACCTCAAAGAACGAGAATCTCTTCATGAGGTCTATGCGTCCGACCTCAACCCTTTCGCGGATATTCTTATTGAGTATCTCCATGAGCCGGCCGACAGTCAGGCCGTCGATTTTTCCGATATTGATGAACAGCCGTGAATATCCGGCCTCTGCCTGGCGCGGACCGCCTCCGTTTTCCGAAGACCTGCCCTTCTTGCCCCCTTTCTCTTCGGAAACAGTCTCTATCTCAGGCTTGTTGCGATAATATTCGTAGAATCTGTTGAACTCGTGGGAAACCATTCTCTTGATGAGGTCTTCCTTGCTGAGCCAGTCGAGCTTACGGTAGATTTCCGGCATGAAGTCGTTGATTTCCTCCTCATTGACCTGCACTTTCTCCAGTTCGTCGATGACTTTTATGAGCTGCTTTTCGCAGATCTGGCGTGCAGTAGGGATTTCACCCGGAACGAACTGCTTGCCGATGATTTTCTCTATCTGACGGACCTTGCTCTTCTCCCTCATATTGATGATGGCAATCGAGGTACCTGTCTTTCCGGCGCGTCCGGTACGGCCGCTGCGGTGGGTGTAGCTCTCCACATCATCCGGAAGGCCGTAGTTGATGACATGAGTGAGGTCATCCACGTCAAGCCCCCTTGCAGCCACATCGGTGGCGACAAGCAGCTGGATGTTGCGCAGGCGGAAACGCTGCATCACCGTATCTCTCTGGGCCTGGGAAAGGTCTCCGTGGAGAGTGTCGGCGTTGTAGCCCTCCTGCATGAGCTGGTCGGCGATTTCCTGCGTCTCCTTGCGAGTGCGGCAGAAAATGATGGCATATATGCGCGGATAATAGTCCACCACCCTCTTGAGGGTCTCGTATTTGTCCTTGGCATGGACCATGTACACGACATGGCGCACATTGGCCGTGCTTTCATTCTTGCGTCCGATGGTCACCTCCTTCGGGTCACGGAGATAATTCTTCGCTATCTTTGCTATCTCCGGACTCATCGTCGCTGAGAACATCAGGGTATTGCGCTCCTGAGGCACATCTGCAAGGATGGCGTTGATGCTGTCGGTGAATCCCATGTCAAGCATCTCGTCCGCCTCGTCCATCACGACATTCTTTATTGTTGCAAGTGATACGGTCTTGCGGTCCATCAGGTCAAGCAGACGGCCAGGAGTGGCGACAATGATGTGCACTCCCCTCTTGAGCGCCTTAATCTGGCTTTCTATCGATGAACCGCCGTATACCGGAAGCACCTTCAGCCCGTCCACATATTTCGAATAGTCATTCAGGTCTCCCGCTATCTGCAGGCAGAGTTCCCTTGTCGGACACAGGACAAGCGACTGCGGCACCACATTGTCTATATCCACTTTCTGGATGAGCGGCAGCCCGAAAGCGGCGGTCTTTCCTGTCCCTGTCTGTGCAAGGGCCACGATGTCATTGTTTTCTCCCAGGAGGTACGGAATCACTTCCTCCTGCACTGGCATAGGATTGACAAATCCCATTTCCTCGATGGCGCGGCGGATTTCAGGCGCGACGCCAAGTTCTTCAAATGTCTTCATCAAAAATTCAAATCTCTAATATCCGGGCACAAAGGTAATCTTTTTTCAATATATTTGCTGAAAATCAATCTTTCGGTAAACAATATATGCTTATCCGCATAAATACCCGGATGTTATCATTACCATTCGGGGCATGAGGGGAACTGGCGGTACAATCACCCGATTTGTGCGGATAGCCGCTTAAAATGAATATACAAATGGAGATTTTCTATTCCCCCGGGACGGAAGGAAGCAGATGCGAGACAGAAAGCGGCAGATGCATCCTCACTGGCGACGAGGCGGCACACTGCGTGAAAGTGCTCAGGCACAAGACGGGAGACATCATATCCGTTATCAACGGCAAAGGGACCATGTATTCCTGCCGCATTCTGTCAGCCTCCCCCAAATGTGTGGAGGCGGATATTCTCTCGGCTGAAGAAAACTGGGGGACACATCCATACCGGCTTCATCTTGCAGTGGCCCCGACGAAAAATGCAGACAGATATGAATGGTTCGCCGAAAAAGCCTGTGAAATCGGAGTAGACGAAATCACTCCTGTCATAGGCCGGCATTCCGAAAGGAAGGTTTTCAAGACTGCAAGGATAGAGAAGATACTCATATCAGCGGCCAAGCAGTCGCTCAAGGGATCGGTTCCTTCGGTCAATGCCCCAGTGTCCGTCAGTGATTTCATCCTGAAATACGGAATGCCGGAGCCCGCGGGGAACAACATGCAGGACGGTAAGAATCTGCCGGACGGACAAAATATGCAGGATGGTCAGAATCTGCAGGACGGCCATCTGAGGCTTATGGCATATTGCTTTGAAGACGAAAGCCGGCCGAGGATATCCGTCAGGCAGGCACTGGAAGAATTCAATGGGTCCGAAGTGACTGTGATGATAGGGCCGGAAGGAGACTTCTCCCGCGAGGAAGCGGAACTTGCCGTCAGACACGGATTCATCCCCGTACATCTCGGGCCCTCCCGCCTCCGGACAGAGACGGCCGCC
This sequence comes from Candidatus Cryptobacteroides gallistercoris, assembly GCA_017694835.1. Lineage (GTDB taxonomy): Bacteria > Bacteroidota > Bacteroidia > Bacteroidales > UBA932 > Cryptobacteroides > Cryptobacteroides gallistercoris. The sequence goes on along the minus strand of JADIMJ010000087.1, from coordinate 5,728 downwards.
GTCACTGCCGCGGAAGCAGTATATTTCAGATGGATGGACTGATGTCCAGGGACTGACTGACGCCCAGGGATGTCCGGCAGGACAGGCACCCAGGCAGCCCCGCAGACGGGCAGGCCGGCTCGCCGGTCATTTCCTGATTATCTGAATCTCGGAATCCACGCCTACCTTTATTATTGAAGACGACTGCCCGGTGGCGCCGGACTCGAGGGCAGGGTCGACAATATAGTCGGCTGCATCTTTTATCTGCTCCGCTATTTCCGCGAAAGTCTTCGGGGTCGGCTCGCCTGAGATGTTGGCGGAAGTCGAGACTATCGGCCTCCCGAAGCGACGGACAAGGTCTATGCAGAAATCCATCTTCGGAATCCTGATGCCGACGCTTCCGTCCTCCGCCACCACATTGTGCGCCAGGAAATGCCTGTCGGCAGGTTCTCCCGGTCCGGCTGCTATTGCTCCGGGATAGACGATTGTCATCGGCCTGTCATTCACCTCGACCAGCTGGACAGCCATGTCCGGAACCTCTTTCACAAAGCGGGCAACCATATCAAGGTCACTTGCCAGAAGCACAAGCGACTTGCTGTCGGAACGTTTTTTAATACTGAATATTCTCGCCACAGCCTCCGGGTCGGAAGCATCGCAGCCGAGCCCCCAGACCGTATCGGTAGGATAAAGAATCACCCCTCCCTTCCTCAGGACTTCAAGGGTTTCCGCAATACAATGGGGCGTGGCGCCGCCTTCCTTCTTGTCTTTGTTCATATTTTGTGTCATCTGTCAATACCTGTATTCGTAGAGCCTGCCCTTCTTTTTCCAGTACATTATCAGCAGCCAGCCGAACAGCATGCCTCCAAGATGTGCAAAATGGGCAATTCCTCCATGAAGGTCAAATATGCCCGTAAGCAATTCTATGACTGCGAATATTATCACGAACCATTTGGCTTTCAAAGGTATCGGAGGAAACATCAGCATGAGCACAGAATCCGGATACAGCATGCCGAAACCGAGCAGCAGTCCATAGATGGCACCCGATGCGCCCACAGTAGGCGTGGCATACAGTCTTCCAAGCGATTCTGCCGCGGCAATTGAACCGTCCTCCAGCTGCGACATATAGACATGGGCTTCAGCCAGCTGGACACCCGTATGCAGCAATGCGGCCCCAAGTCCCGTCACAAAATAGAACAGCAGGAACTTCTTCCATCCCCATGAACGCTCGAGGACACTTCCGAACATCCACAAAGTGTACATATTGAAGAAAATGTGCCAGAATCCCCCGTGCATGAACATATGCGTAATGAACTGCCATGGGCGGAAATAATGCGACCCGGGACAGAACAGGGCAAAATGCTCAATCATGAAAGGCTCGTTCAGAAATATCATTATCATCACGAGCACATTGATTATAATGAGGTTGGTAGTTGCAGGAGCTGAATTCCTGCCGTCAAGGAAACCCATCGTATTCTATCTGTTTGTTAAAATTACTAATCAGAATCTGCCTTCAATGTCTTCTGTGGCCATTATGACCATTGTCCTGTGGCCGGAACTCGTATATTCCGCATTTCCGCAGGCGAACAGAGCGTCTATCAATCTTTGTGCCTCGGCGTTTGTTACAGGTGTATTGTCTCCCGCGGCTCCCAGCCTGGCGAATCTCTCAGCCATCGCCGACTGCATCATCTCAGCCACGGAATTGTGGTCATCCGAAAGGGCGACCGTAATGTCCGAGACCATTGTCTGCACTCTGCCCGGTTCCACGGAATAGCCTTCAGGAACCCCGTTGACGACAACTGTGTCATTGCCGAATGAAGAAATGTCAAATCCGAGAGAAGAAAGCATTGCCGAATGCTCTTCAAAGAGCAGCCTGTTCTCCACGCCCACCTGCACGGCCACAGGGAAAAGCGAACATTGCGTGACATGGACATTCTGCGACAGGGCCTTGAGGAAACGCTCATAGAAAATCCTTTCCCTGGCCCTGCGGATATTTATTACAAGCAGCCCCGAACGCACGGCCGTCAGGATATATCTGTTCTGCAGCACAATGACTGACTTCGAAGGAAGAGTCTTGTCTTCAAACAGTTTTCCGTAATCTTCTCGCCTGTCCACAAGTCCCCCCTGCCGGAGAAAGCCGGAATCCGCGCCTTGGGCCGGCCGGTCCTTGGAAAATGAATCCGCAGTGTCCGCCGGGATGACATTGGTAAAATAGGATTCCTGCGAAGGGAAACCGTCATTGTCAAACGGATTATATGTAGGATCCAGCGACGGGAGCGGTTCCGCCACAGGACGGTATTTTTCAAAGTCTTTTCCGAAGACAGGTATGTCAGGGACACCTTCCCTGTCGAAATCAATGCTCGCCACAAAAGAGTTCTTGCCGAGCGACTCCTTGACGCAGGCATACAGAATCTGGAAAATGACCGAATCATCCTCAAACTTGACTTCAGACTTGGTCGGACTTATGTTCACATCCACAGCATGCGGATCCACTTCCAGCCATATAAAATATGAAGGCGTGGTCCCGTCGGGAGCCAGATTTTCATACGCCTTGAGCACAGCCTTATGGAGATACGGACTGCGGAAATACCTGCCGTTCACGAAGAAATACTGGTTGCCCAGGCTCTTCTTCGCCATGTCAGGACGCCCTGCATATCCAGAAATCCTTACGACCGATGTCTCCGCTGACACATCAACGAGTTCATTGACGACATTCATGCCAAGGATATCCTGAATCCTGAATTTCAAGGATTTGGCCGGCTTCAGGACAAATATTTCCCTGCCGTTGTGCGTAAGCGTGAAGGCCGCATCCGGCCTTGTAACCGCCACATGAGTGAATTCCGTGACTATATGCTTGAATTCCACATTGTCCGACTTCAGGAACTTGCGCCTTGCCGGAACATTGTAGAAGAGATTCCTTACCGCAAAATTGGAACCTTTCGGCACTGCGGCTTCTTCCGTGGACAGATGCCGGGAGTCAGCGAAACGCACCTCGCATCCCACTTCGTCTTCAGCCCTTCTGGTCCTGAGCGTCACCTCCGCCACGGCGGCAATCGAAGCCAGGGCCTCTCCCCTGAATCCGAATGTACGGATATCCGACAGGTCTTCTGCCGAAGCTATCTTGGAAGTGGCATGCCGCTCAAAACACAGCACGGCATCATCGGGAGACATTCCGCAGCCGTTGTCAATCACCTGCACCAGTGTCCTTCCGGCATCCAGTATGACTACGGTCACCTGATCCGCACCGGCATCCAGAGCATTCTCCATCAATTCCTTGACAACAGAAGCAGGCCGCTGGACAACTTCGCCGGCGGCTATCATATTGGCAATATTTGAAGGAAGTATCCTTATGTCCATCTCACCTCTCCGTCAACACGACACTCCTTCAGAGCAACGAATAGAATTTGGCCACATATATCAGCACCACAAAAAACAGGACAAGCCCGACTATTCCTATGATGCTCTGTGCCTTGCTCACTCTCTTGGTCTTCTGGTAATGGCCGTCGCGGAAACTTCCGTGGAGATATGACCCCGGAGCATACGGTTCCTTCTCATTGCGCCCGTCCACATGCCCGAACTTCTCCTTGAGAGCTTCTTTTTCAGGATCATAGTATCTTGGCTTATAATTGAAGACCCGCTGTTCCTGATTTCCGAAAAATCCGAAATTAAACCCCATATCCGTAAATTTATCTTTGTTCCTTAACTGTTGTCCCCGGTTCTTTATCTGCTATTCCAGGTCCATTAACTGTTGTACCCGGCTCTTTATCTGCTATTCCTTGGTTAACATCCACTTAACTGCCGATTTTACTGATTCCAGAAAAATCTGCCGTTCCATGATTCTTGCAAATATACCAATTTTTAATAACTTTATGCTTCTGTATTTCATGACCTGAAATAAAAATAGAGTCAAGGAACTGAAAAATAAAGCCAAATGGAAAATATCAGAATAGGAAACGGTTACGATGTCCATGCGCTTGCCGCAGGCCTGCCGCTGTGGCTGGGAGGAGTAAGAGTTGAAAGCCCGATCGGATGCATAGCTCATTCTGACGGAGATGTGCCGATTCATGCATTGTGCGACGCCATTCTCGGCGCCCTTGCCCTTGGCGACATCGGGAAACATTTCCCTGACACATCCGATGAATTCAAGGGAATAGACAGCAAGATTCTGCTGCAGCGGACCATGTCTCTCGCCTCTGAAGCCGGGTACAGAATCGGCAACGCCGACATCACAATCGCCATGCAGAAACCGAAGCTCGCCCCCTACATCCCGTCAATGAGACAGACACTGGCCTCCATCATGGGCATGGATGTCGCCGACATATCCGTCAAGGCCACCACTACGGAGAAACTTGGGTTTGTCGGCAGAAGTGAAGGCTGCGAGGCATACGCCACCGTGCTTCTTTTCCGCAAATGACAGGAGACAGGCTCTTCAAATACAGATATCTGTAGTATCCATAAAATATTTTCAGAAAAACTTTTGCATATTCCAAAAACGTTAGTACCTTTGCAGTCCCAAATCGGAGGAAGCCATTCGGGCCAGCACTCCGCCGAAGGGAATTGACAACATTGAGACATTGAGATATGGTGTAATGGTAGCACTACAGATTCTGGCTCTGTCAGTGAGGGTTCGAGTCCTTCTATCTCAACTTTATTCACGGGGCTGCGGCCAGTCCCTGAAGCATGGCGGGGTAGCTCAGCTGGTTAGAGCGTCGGATTCATAATCCGGAGGTCATGGGATCATGCCCCATTCCCGCTACTTGTTCCATTCATACCATTGTTTTTCCGGCGCATTCCGTGCGGCGGTTTTTTGTATAGAGGTCGTCATGAAGAAAGGAATTGCGCTGCTTGTGCTCTCGTGCTTCCTGAGCCCGGTGCTCCGTGCCCGGGACGGTGAGGTGAATGTCTCCCCTCTGTATTTCGGCCCCAACGCCCTGCCTGTGCCGGAGATGCTCGACGGGACGGTGTCGGCATGTCCGTACGCCGAACTTTCGTTCGACTGGAGCCTCGGCTACCACGGCGACCTGACGAGGACGCTGACGGCCGGGGTCAAGATTCCGCTGTTCTCTCCCAGGGTCAACCTTTCCGTCTGGATGCCCGTCGTCGAGTTCTATACCAACACACCCGAATCCCTGGAATGGCAGAATTCGCCCGGAAGGAAGACGAGCGGCTACGAGATAGGTACGGTATATGTCTCTACCGACATACAGCTGATGCGGCAGACGCGCACGAGACCCGACATCTCGGTCAGGGCGGCACTGGTCACGGCATCCGGCGACAGCGAGGAATATGCGAGGTATTACGACGCCCCCGGTTATTTCATTGACGCCTCGGCCTCGAAGTCCATAGAGTTCGGGCATGATTTCTTCAAGGAAGTCCGCCTTGTGCTCAACGCGGGATTCCTGTGCTGGCAGACAGACCGTTCCGTGCAGAACGACGCGTATATGTACGGGGTAGCGACCGCGCTGCGGACAAGTATGGCCGACTTCTCGCTGGCCTGGCAGGGCTATACGGGTTGGCAGAAGAACGGGGACAGGCCTATGGTGCTGCGTGCCGGCATCGACTTCGCGGCAGGGAAGTTCGTCCCCTTCGTCTCGTATGAACACGGCATCAGGGACTATCCTTTCGACAGGATATTCATAGGGCTGGGATACAGGTTCTGAACCTGTGCCTCGGATGAGACTCGAACTCACACGGACATTGCTGTCCAAGGGATTTTAAGTCCCTCGTGTCTACCATTCCACCACCAAGGCAG
>JADIMJ010000086.1 GCA_017694835.1 Candidatus Cryptobacteroides gallistercoris | reverse complement strand
TCATATACCAGATGCTCCCGAGACTCTGGGGGGACAAAAGGGGGGGACTCCGCATGAGAGGTTCGCTCGAGGACAACGGCACAGGGAAATTTTCTGACATTGACAGCCCGACGCTTGAGTACATCAGGTGGCTGGGCTGTTCCCATGTATGGTTTACGGGAATCATAAGGCATTCGACCAAGGCCGCTTCGCAAGGCTGCGTGCCCTCTCATCCCCAGGTCGTCAAGGGTGAGGCCGGTTCCCCGTATGCCATAGAGGACTACTACGACGTAAATCCATATCTTGCCGATGATTCGGACAGGAGGATGGAGGAATTCGAGGCTCTTGTAAAAAGGACTCATGATGCCGGACTGAAAGTCATCCTGGACTTCGTGCCCAACCATGTAGCCAGGGACTACGGGAAAGTGTCCAGGCAGTCAAGGTCCGCGGCGGACGAACCTGTTCTCGGGGAAAACGATGACAGGAGCGTCCACTGGAGTCCTGACAATGACTTTTTCTATTATCCGGGCGAGACACTGAAGCTTCCGGACGCCGGGGAATTCAGCCTGGAGTGCCGGGCTCTGCTTGACATGGATTTTTCCCGTGAATACAGGATAGTGCCGCAATGGCTGGTTGAACAGGCGGGGAGAAAGGCTCGGGAGCTGGCCGGCCATGCATCAGGCACAGGTCCCGGCAACAGTCTTGCACAATATCGGGCATTCCTGCATCAGTACGGGGAACTCCTGCTCCCGTACAGGGAAACTCCGGCAAGAGCCACCGGGAACAATTGCTACAGTGCATCTCCGGGCCAGAACGACTGGTATGAGACAATAAAAATCAATTATTGTGACTCCCATAGTCCGACTTGGGACAAGATGTTGTCTATCATCAGATTCTGGGTTTCCAAAGGAGTGGACGGGTTCAGGTGCGACATGGTTGAGCTTGTTCCGTCAGAGTTCTTCAGATGGATGATTGCCAAGGTGAAAGAGGAGTATCCGGCAGTGACATTCATAGCGGAAGTCTACAAAAAGGATCTCTACAAGAAATATATAAGGGAAGTCGGGTTTGACTATCTCTACGACAAGTCAGGGCTGTACGATACCCTCAGGACCATTGTGGACAAGAATGTCAACGACAACGGGATGCCGGTGGAGCTGTGGCAGTCGGCAAGAGGAATTACCCGCAACTGGCAATTCCTCGGTGACTGCCAGCCGTATATGCTCAATTTCCTGGAAAATCATGACGAACAGAGGTTCGCATCGGATTTCTTCGGAAAGGATGCCGCCAATTCATTTGCGGCACTGTATGTTTCCCTGTATTTCAACCGGGCGCCGTTCATGCTGTATTTCGGAGAAGAGGTGGGGGAGCGCGGAATGGACGAAGAGGGATTCAGCGGAAAGGACGGCAGGACAAGCATCTTTGACTGGTGGACTCCAGCGTCTGTCACCAGACTTGCAAAGATGATATCATCAGGCGGATACAGGGAATATGCCGACGAATCGGGAAAAGTCGTCTCCAACCGGGACAGGAATGCGGACATATTCCTGCGCTACAGCAATGCGCTCCGCTTTGCTTCCTCTGACCCTGCCATTGTATCCGGGACGACATATGACCTGTGCTACTGCAACTTCTCCTCAGAAGGCTTTGACAAAGACCGGCATTTCGCCTGGCTGCGCGACCATGAGGAGGAAACGCTTCTGATAGCCGTCAATTTCTCAGCAAAGGACGCTGACATGAAAATAAGGATACCCGCCCATGCTTTCGACTGGCTGGGGATGCCTGTCACGGAAAGCCTGAACCCGGATATGACTCTCAATGTGCATGTGCCGGCGATGGACGGGGTCATCATCCGGCTCTGCCCGGAAAATGAATTATAGTCCGGCCACTGCCCTGTTGGACGACCTGTCTATGAATGCAGTGATTTCAACGGGTGTCTCATGCACACTGACGAACTGGCCCCGGGCGGTACATGGCAGGGATTCGATTGCCCCCGTGTCGACTGAGCCGTCGCCGGTGACCGTATTGACAGTGAGATAGCCTATTCCAAGCGAAGTTATGTTCTGGAAAAAATGCGTGCCCTGGCTCGGCTCTATCTGATAGCCCGGAATACCGCATTCCACTATCAGCCGCGCCTCCGAAATTTCTTCCCAGATGACAGGGACACCGAGCCACGGGTCCGAGGAGCCCCATCTTCCGGGCCCGACAAGCATGTATGCCTTGCCTTCTTTCTTCATCTGCGCATTGAATTCCGCAATTTCAGCCTTCATCTCACGGGTCCGGGCACTGTCGAATTTCTCCGGACTTATGTACATGATATGCTTCATTCCCGGAATGCGGCCGGAACCGAGGGCCTTTGAAGACGACACGAGGATAGTGCCGAGCCCGGAGGCCACTTCACCGACATCGGTGTCCTTGTCGTCCAGATATTCACTGATCGGCCTTATCTGGAGCAGTTTCAGGACGCAGGCGGCTCCTTCCGACTCCGGAATGACATCGGCTGCGAACTCCATCTCCACGTCGCTCATCAGTTCCTTCTTGCATATTTCCAGCAGGTCCGAGATTACTTTGGCAAGAGGAAAGCGCCCGTATTTCAGTATGGAGTCGAATGATATGACTCTCGGCCCGGAGACGGCCGTGCCGGGGACCATCCTGTTGTCTGCGGCACTGAATGTGGATGCGACAAGTTCAGGATAGGGATATGTCCTGAGGATTTCCGCGACGGGCTCGTGCGCCAGGTTGATGCCGTCATTGCGCGATATCTTGAAGGCGCCCGGCCTGAGGTCAAGCGCATACAACATCTTCTGCGTGTCGCGCATGGCGAGCTTCGGGTCTGAAAGCTGAAGAATCTTCTTCGGGTACTTCGGGCTGAAGCGCAGGGTGCTGCCTCCGTCCACAACAGTCTTGCCGAGACCGAAGGCGAGGTTGACTATCCCGTCATCAGGCTTTTCACTTCCGATCGGATAGAAATTCACCGACCTTGCGACACCGGAGAGCATAGGGTAGTACAGGCCGTCGTATTCAGTTCCGCAGATGCTTTGGATGACCACGGCCATCTTCTCTTCGCTCAAGAGGTTGCCTGTGGTCTGGATATATGTCCTGCTGCCGTTGAAGAATACGGAGGCATATACGCTCTTGATGGCTTTTCCGAGCATTCGTAGCATCTGGTCCATATTCTCTGTCAATGGGACCATGTATGTGGAATATACACCGGCAAAAGGCTGGTAATTGCTGTCTTCAAGCTTGGAGCTGGACCTCACCGCAAGCGGGCTCCTGACGGTCGAGACAAACACCTTGAGCTCCTCCACAAGCTCCTCGGGAAGGCGAGAGGCCACGAATTCCGACAGTATTTCATCATCGGAAATCTCAGAGTCTATCACATACTGCAGGCCGTTCTCCAGGACAAACTGGTCGAAATAATCGGTGGCGATGACAATTGTCCTCGGAATGGACACTTTGATTCCAGGATACTTGTCCGTCAGCCGGTGCTTGAGTATGAGGCTGTTGAGAAATGCCAGCCCTCTTGCCTTGCCTCCGAGCGAGCCTTCTCCGACACGGGCGAACCAGATGTATTTCTCATATGTGTCCTTGTCAAAATGCGCTATCACGCCTCTGCCCGTAAGGGCATGGTAATCGTGGATTTCCTGCGTCACATAGGCCCTGAGCTCATCCGTGCTTGCAAAATGGCTGTCCTGGACCTTCCTGAATCTGTTCGCAAGCGTAAAGAGTCCCCGGGCGAAGAACCATTTGGACAGCATGTTCCTCGACGTGTTGTGAAGCAGCACTTCATCCGGAATTTCCCTGATGCAATGCTCAAGTTCCTTGAGATTTGCGGCACGTCCGTATTCGATTCTGTTCTTGTCCCTGAAGACAAAGTCTCCGAAGGCGAACTCTTCTTTCATGTATTCCGAGAGCTGGAGCATCAGTGTCTTGGAATATTTCCTCAGGAAACCTACGCCCAGTCCCCGCGCGACTTCTTCAATGCTCTCCTGCGATGACTGCAGCAAAACGGGCATGTAAGGGTCGTCGGCCTTTATCATCCTGACAAGATCGATTCCCGCATCCGCCTTTTCGGTCTCCGGAGGGTCGTTCCGGTGAAGCACGAATCCGACATCTGAAATGACGCCGAGAATGTTCCTCTTGTATTTCCTGTAGAGCATGTCGGCATCCTCATAATTGGTCGCAAGCAGGATTTTGGGCCTGGAGCGCTTGCGTGCCTTCTTCTGCTGGTCATTCAGCGTCTCCTTGAGGAATTCCGCGCTCTGGAGCAGCACCATGCGGTAGAGCTCCGGAAGATAGGTGGAATAATACCTGACCGAATCCTCCACCAGAAGAATTGCCTGGACACCGATTCCGAGGATGTCGACCTCGGCATTCTTCTGGTCCTCGAACAGCTTGACGATTGCTACTATCAGGTCAGTGTTGCCGTGCCAGCTGAATGTCATGTCGACGGAGGAAGTGTCCTGAAGAGACAGCCTGCGGTATATCTCCCTTGAGAAATGCGTGAGAAGCACGAAAGGAATGTCGCGCCCCAGAGTCTTGAGATAATTGGCGAAAGTGAACACGTCCTTGTCACCGACATTGTACATGCAGATGACCATGTCGATGCCGGGGTCCCTGTCAATCATCTTCCTGGCTTCAGATGCCGTGGTCGCCCAGACAAACTGCGGCGGGTTCGACAGGTTCAGTTCAATGTATTCCCTGTAGATCTGCACGTCAATCTGCCCGTCCTCTTCGAGGATGAAGGCGTCATAATGGCTGCAAATCATCAGTATCTTCTTGATTCTGAACTTGATGAGGGACTCGTAGTCAGTGTGGTCAAGTTCTTTGAGATTGACGGGTTCTATAGTGTTCATTTCAATTGTCTTATACTCTATGAAGGCATCTTCTGCGGAATTCCGCGACAGTCACGGCCGTGGCGACGGCGGCATTCAGTGATTCCGAGCCCGGGTCATCCGCCGGGTATGGAGGGATGAAGAGGCGGCCGGACACGAGTGCGGAGACCTGCGGCGAAATGCCTTCGGATTCGTTGCCGATGACTATTACCGACGGGGCCGAGGCGCCGCAGTCCAGTTCTGAGGAATAGATGCTGCCGCCGTCGAGGAAAGTGCCGTAGACATGGCCTCCTGCATTGATGACGGAGCGGGCGAGCATCGGGATGTCGGCATAATGGAACCTGACTCTGAAAATGGCTCCCATGGTGGACTGCACGACCTTCGGATTGAAAATGTCAACGGTATCGCGGGAAGCGAAGACGCCGTCAAGGCCGAACCAGTCGGCTATGCGGAGTATGGTGCCGAGATTCCCGGGGTCGCGTATGGAGTCCAGCGCAAGATACAGACCCTTACCTGACGACAATGCGGATGAAATCTGCCCTGCGGTATCAAGATACAGTCCGGAGGGCTTTCTTACGATGGCAAGGGCCTGGGACGGGGAGGAGAGCTGTGTTATTCTGGACATGGCCTCCTCTCCGATTTCATCTTTCCTGAATATTTTTTCTACGGAAAAAGGGGAGGAGACGGCCTCCGAGACCATCTTTTCCCCTTCAACTATGAAAAGTCCGTATTCATCCCTGAATTTCTTTGAAGACAGGGACCGGATTTTCTTAATTTCATTTCCGGACAATGCTGCCATGGCTGATGCGGGTATTACTCATAAAGAGGAACACTTATCGGCGGTATCTGATACTTTACGTCACCTTTCGGATTGCGTACGGAAATGCCTGTGAAATACATTTTGTCGGCATTTTGTGCCGAGGCAAGTATTTTCTTCTGCTCGGAAGTGAAATAAGGGCCTTCGGATACGGCAGAAAGTACCTCACCGCTGTTGTTCTTTATCAGCACGAGTTCGAAGCCGGCCACTCTGTACTCTATTTCCACCGGTTCAGTTATGCCTGCGCCTACTGAATAGGCTTCAGCCATCTTCTCCGCTTCAACAGGGACAGTGCCGGTGTATCTGCTGCCGTCGCGGAACCTGATATAAGGCACGGGCGTAGGCAATGACTTGACACGGAATTCTTTGCTGCCGAGATATTTCCGTTCACCTTTTCTCACGCAGTTCATGGAAAGGGTAACTTTTTCTGCTCCCGGGTCAGGACTGATGTACAGTTTCCCGTTCCTGAGGAAATGCCTGCCTCCGGAAATCCTGAAGTCAATCTCCTCCGGAGTAATGCCTATCGCAAGTACATCGATGAGGTTGTCATATTCGGCATAGAGGACACTCTCAAGGTAAGGTGCCACATCCACTACAGGGACTTCGATGGTACCGTCGACGGACACTACTTTCTGGTCATTGTTGATGAGGACATACCTGGAATTGCCGTCAGCCGCCGCCATCGACGCAGTCTTCCTGTAATGATTCTCAAGGATGTCCTGATACATCTGGATTTCAGCGAGGAGTACATTTTCCCTGAGGGTGTTCATGTACACCATACCGCCTATGGCCGGCATGCTGGTGAAAGTCTCTTTTTCCCAGGAAGTGAGTTTCTTGTCATGGTCCAGGTCAAGGTATGCCGCAATAAGTTCTCTTGCGGAAGTATCCGTGACTTTTGCCATGACTGTGTCCATATAGAGGACAATCGAATTCTTCAGACGGCTGCCGCGGGGATTGATTGCGGACAGCATGACATCGGGCACTGCATTGAGTTCCTCGAGGGCCTGCAGTTCATCGGCAGACACATAATGTTTCTTGTCAGCCGACTTTGCTATCGCCTCCTTGATTCCGTCGATGTCGGCAAGAAGAGCGTCAGCCATCGAATCCGAAGATGCGATGAAGCCCGAAGCCCCGTCTACGGTCGTCAGGAGCGAATCCCTCAATATTGCCCGGTACGATTCAAGCTTGTCCGCCCTGCGCCTGAGTCCCTTGTCAAGAAGGGAATATGTATCAAGCGTATCCGCGGATATATTGATGGCAAGCATGGCTATCAATATGATATACACCAGATTGATCATCTTCTGGCGTGGAGGCAATCTGTATTCTGCCATATCTGGTGACTATTTCCGTTTTGTGTTCATGGCCTCCAGCATGCTGCTGTACTTGCTGTTGAGTTCCTTCAGCAATTTAGTCATCTCCTCGGTCTCCTTCTGCATTTCGGCCAGGGTTTCGGGTCTGATGGACTTTGTCGCCTCGCTGAGTCTCTTCACATGCGCGTCATACGCCTTGTCAAGGTCTTTTATCCTTGATTCAAGGACAGCCATCCCTTCGGAATATTTTTTTCTCGTTTCCTCAAGAGCCGTATGCAGGTCCATATCCGCCTTTCCGCCTTTCTTCAGCTGGGGAAAGACTCTGTCCCATTCGTACTCATCGCTCGGATAATCGAATCCTGATATGAAGAATATGAATACCTCCGTAAAGAGACCGATCATGAGAAGGATGCTGTCAAACGGCATGTGCGCAATTTTGAATACTGCACCGAGTATTACCAGGCATGCGCCCCAGCAATACGCGAAGTTATAAAAGCGGCGCCCGGCGCGGCTTCTCAGGAATTCATTGAATTTCATGATTATGGCTTTATGACTTTGGGATTATTCGTTTATAAATACTATTCTGGCATTGCAGCCTGTGAGATTGCGGTAACCGAACTTTTCGGAAGACCCTGATTCAATCCTGTCGCTGCCGATTCCGTATCTCTCAGTCAGAAAATCGCGGAGGACCTGCTCGCGGCGTTCTACAATCCTCATTCCCGTCTCAATGTCGGAAAGATTGTCGCTGAAGACCACAATGCGGACGCTGAAGTCGGGGTTGTCGGCCATCCATTTGCCGATTCCGCTGATTTTCTTGCGCTGCTCTTCATTGAGGAAGGCGCTGTATTCATCAAAATATATGTCTATCGACGCCGCCTCTGTCTCAGGAGTCACCATTGTCTTGCCGTCCCCGGCGCCCTCATTCTTTTCATTCAGCAGCCTTACTGTCTCCTCAAGTTCGGCCACCCTTTCCGTCAGCCCGCTGATTGCTGTCTCATATTCGCGCCTGTCAGCATCCCTTCTGCCGTATTTGTGCCTGCTGAATCTGAATCTGATGCCGACTGCTGCATCCGTACCGATGAGAATGCCGCCGCCGGGAGTGTAGAAGCGGTCCATCGTATACGACATCACTTCCGCGAACAGTCCCCATCTCGGAGAGAAGTCGTAGCCGATCTGTGCCCCTATATTGAGGGATACGGTCTTGGTATACTTCTGGTCGCCGTGCCTGTACCTGATGAAATTCATCGCAGGACCTGCGGAGACGGAGAAGGAGAAAGGAGTGCTTTCATCATATCCGCCGAATACCCGGAGGAGGTTAAGGGTATAGTCCACCCCGAACGAATAGTATCTGACAGAGCTGTTGCCGTTGAGTTTCTTCATTCCGGCCTGGCCGTTGACCTTGATGCCTGACCAGGTGTCGAACCATGTGCCGGCATTGATTTTTCCGACAAAATACTTTCCGGTCGTGCTGCCCTTGAGGAGAATCTGCTCCCCGGCCAGCGCCGAAACATACCAGTTGGACGAAGAGAAATGTTTTCCCTCTGCAGGGATGGTGCCCTGCTGTGCCTTTGCTTCCGGAATACCGGCTGCCATTGCCGCCATGCAGACGGCGGACATGCATAATCTTTTCAAATGTTTCATAAGTCCGTTTCCTAATTATCCTGTATATTAATAGTTGTATCCTGTATATTTGTTGTCTGTTTCTGCATAAAAGTCATCAGGCTTGTGGCCCTGCGTTCATCTGCCGCGGCGGGCCGTCAATATCCCAATATCTTCAGCATTGACTTGTATGTCTGTTCCTTGCTGAAAAGTTTGGTGGTGTATTCCCCGTTTTCATCCTTGTCTATGATGATGTGCTTCGGGGCAGGCTGCAGGCAATGCTGTATGCCGCCGTACCCTGAAATCGACTCCTGATATGCCCCCGTATGGAAAAAGCCGATGTAGAGGGGATCCTCCCGGTCTTCGACAATCGGGAGGAAGATGGCGTTGGCATGGGCATCGGCATTGTAGTAGTCCTGGCTGTCGCAGGTCAGGCCGCCGAGGAAGACCCTCTGGTATTTTTCATTCCATTTGTTGATCGGGAGCAGTATGAAGCGCTGCTTGATGCCCCATGTGTCCGGAAGGGTTGTCATGAATGAATTGTCAATCATATACCACCGTTCCCTGTCATTCTGCTGCTTGACGTCCAGTATCTGGAAAATGGTCGCCCCCGACTCCCCGACGGTGAAGCTCCCGAATTCAGTGAAGATGTTCGGCTCCGCCACGCCCCGGGCATAGCACATCGTCTTGATCTGGAGTATGATTTCTTCCGCCATGTATTCATAGTCGAAGTCCATGGCAAGCGAATTCTTTATAGGGAAGCCGCCTCCTATGTTCAGCGAGTCCAGTTCCGGACATATTGACTTGAGGTCACAGTACACGGTGACACATTTCGCCAGTTCATTCCAATAATAGGCAGTGTCCCTTATTCCGGTATTGATGAAGAAATGCAGCATCTTCAGACGGAATTTGCTGTTCTTGCTTATCATGTTCTCGTAGAACGGGAGAATGTCGCTGTAGCGGATTCCGAGGCGTGAAGTATAGAAGTCGAAGTTCGGCTCTTCCTCGGAGGCTATTCTCATGCCGATGTTGACAGGCACCTTGATCAGGTTGTCAAGTTCCTGGAGTTCATGCATATTGTCAAGTACCGGTATAATATTGTGCCATCCTCCGTTGGCAAAGGAGGCGATATTCTCGATATATGCCGGCTTCTTGAAGCCGTTGCATACTATATAAAGATTCTTGTCGACGACACCTTCCGATTCAAGGGCCTCTATCAGATTGAGGTCAAATGCGGAAGAAGTTTCTATGTGGATGTCGTTTTTCAGGGCTTCGCGCATCACGAACTCGAAGTGGGAGCTTTTCGTACAGTAGCAGTAATGGTACTTGCCGTTGTAGTCAGCCTTTGCCATGGCTACATTGAACATTCTCTTCGCCCTCTGTATCTGGGATGAAATCTTCGGGAGATATGTGATCTTGAGCGGTGTCCCGTACTGGTTGATGATGTCCATCATGTTGATGTCATGGAAATGGAGTTCCCCGTCTTCAACCCGGAATTCATCCTGAGGGAATTCAAATGTCTGCTCAATGAGGTCAATGTATTTGTTCTTCATTATCTGATATGATGCAATAGTTTCTATGTCGTGACATACAGGCAGTCCGGACTGTCCGGACATGATTTTGAAACTGCAAAGATATCACATAAAAGGTATAATGCTAAATATTTCGGATAAAATTTTGATATTCCTGTCCTATGGAATAAATTTGTATGTTTTTGTATCGGATGGAACGGTTTCTCAACATCATATTCAGAATTGCCATTGTCCCGGCTGCCTGCCTGGCTTTTTTTTCCTGCAGCACCACCCGTGTGCTCCAGGACGGGGAATACAGGCTCCAGAAAAACAAGATCCTCATCACCAATCAGGATGAGAAGAAATTCAATGCCAATGACCTGGAACCGTACATCAAGCAGTCGCCGAACTCATATTTCATTTTCGGCTGGAATCCCTTCCTGAACATATACAACTGGTCAAACGGAAAGGGAAACGGCTGGGACAGATTCGTCAGGAAGATAGGGGAGCCTCCCGTGGTATATGACCCGGATATGGTGGAGAGCTCGGTCTCCAACATAACGGACCACCTCACTTTCCTCGGATACTACAATTCCGACGTCCGGGCCAGAATCGACGTCAGGAAAAAACGGGTGAAGGTCACATACAACGTGACCCTTGGAAAACAGTTCCCGATCAAAGGGATAACCTACCATGTGCCGGAAGGGGAACTGGCCGCGGACTTTTGGGCGGACACATCTTCTCTCTCCGTGCGCCCGGGGGACTACATGTCGGAATACAGTCTTGACAAGGAAACTGACATGCTCAGCAAGTATTTCAGGGACAACGGGTTCTACGGATTCACCAAAAACTACATTTCTTATGTGGCAGACACGCTCTCGTGTCCGGACTCGGCCTTCCTTGAGATGCATATCCGCGAATACACGAGAAATGAAACGGAACAGGATGCCAGGCCGTTCAGGAAATTCAGCATAGGAGAAGTGACCATCACCTATCCGCTTGACATGAAAGTCAGGGAAAATGTGCTGAGAAGCCTCAATACGATAAGGCCGGGGAACCGTTACAGCGAAAGCGAAGTGAACAACACATATTCAAGGATTTCCGCCCTGAACATGTTCAGCAGCGTCAATGTGGAAATGACCCAGTCGGACACCAGTGTCGTGGACTGCAGCATCAACCTCACAAAATCAAGGCTGCAGGGCTTCAAGGTGAATGCGGAAGTCTCCACCAACTCTTCCGGACTGTTCGGCGTCTCACCGCAGATTTCCTATTTTCACAAGAACATCTTCAGGGGCGGAGAATGGCTGAACCTCAGTTTCATGGGAAATTTCCAGTTCCGGCCGAACGACGACACCAGGTCCAATGAATTCGGAGTATCCGCAGGCATCAGCTTCCCGAAATTCCTCCTCCTCCCGTACCGTTTTTTTTCCGGCGTGGTCCCGAGGACAGACCTTAACATTTCGTACAATTACCAGAACCGTCCGGAATACACAAGAAACATAATTTCCACTTCATTCGGATACAACGGAAGCATAAGGGGAAAGTTTTTCTACCAGTTCTATCCCCTCCAGCTGAATATCGTGCGTCTCTTCAATCTTGACGAGACATTCTACAACAGCCTCATACGGGATCCTTTCATGAGGAATTCCTATCAGGACCACTTTGACCTAGGCACCGGCCTGACATTCCAGTACACGACCAGTACAGCCGTGAATCCCAAGTCGTCATATTTTTATACCCGGTTCCAGTTTGACATAGCCGGCAATCTGCTGGGGGCATTCAGGCCGTTGATGAAAAAAGACGAATCCGGGGCCGGAATGATCTGGAATACGCCTTATTCACAATATGTCAAGGCTGAAGTTACACTGGGAAGGACATGGGTGTTCGGAAGAAATGACGGGCAGGCGATTGCGACGCGACTCCTTGCTGGAGCCGGCTATGCATACGGCAATTCCAATGCCCTGCCGTTCGAAAAGCATTTCTACGCAGGAGGCGCCAACAGCCTGAGGGGATGGCAGGCAAGGGCCGTGGGCCCGGGGCTTGCCCCAATGGACACGACATTCATCATTCCCAACCAGACCGGAGACATGAAGCTTGAGGCCAATGTGGAATACAGGTTCAATATGTTCTGGAAAATTGCCGGAGCAGTCTTCGCTGATGCCGGGAATGTATGGACCCTGAGGGAAAACGGCACGGCAGGAGACATTCCGATATCCAAGTTCACATGGAGGAATTTCGGGGAAAGCATAGCGATGAACTGGGGAGTGGGCATCAGGCTTGACCTCAATTTTCTTCTGCTGAGGCTGGACATGGGCATGAGGGTCCATGACCCGGCCCGCGCGGACGGCGACAGATGGCTTGCGCCCCGGCAATGGCTCCGGAGAGGCAATTACGCACTCCACTTCGGAGTAGGCTATCCTTTCTGACATGTCCGGCCGCCGCGCCTAATGCCCGGGGCCATAATATTTCGGCCACAGTGCGGCAAGCCTTGCCTTGAGCGCGGACTCCGATTTGTTGTCGGCGGGCTCGTAGAGCGTTGTGCCCGACAGGTCCTGGGGCATGAACTCTAGGTCGGCCCAATGCCCCGGATAGTCATGGGCATACTTGTATCCGTCGCTGTAGCCCAGGTCTTCCATGAGTTTTGTCGGGGCATTCCTCAAATGGAGCGGGACAGGTGAAGTCTGGGTCCTGGAGGCCAGTTCCATGGCTTTGTCAATCGCAAGATAGGCCGCATTGCTCTTGGCGGATGAGGCCAGATAAATGGTCGTTTCGGACAGTGGTATCCTTGCTTCCGGCATGCCGATGCTGTGGACAATCTGAAAGCATGAATTGGCAAGCAGCAGGGCATTGGGATTGGCCAGCCCGACATCCTCGGCGGCAAGTATGCACAGCCTCCTGGCAATGAAGAGAGGGTCTTCTCCACCAGCAAGCATCCTGCCCAGCCAGTACAAAGCCGCATTCGGGTCCGAGCCCCGTACACTTTTTATGAAGGCAGATATGATGTCGTAGTGCATTTCCCCGTTCTTGTCATATATGGCCGTATTTTCCTGCAGGCAGGAAGTCACTGTATTGTTGTCAATGACCTTCGGGGCATTGCCGGAGAATGAGCTGACGCACATTTCAAGTATGTTCAGCAGCTTTCGGGCATCTCCTCCGGAATATCTGAACAGGGCGCCCGTCTCCGTCACCCTTATGTCCATGTCCTTCAGCAGGACATCCTCCCTGAGTGTCCGGTCGAGCACTTCCTGCAGGTCGTCCGGTCCGAGACTCCTGAGGACAAAGACCTGGCATCGTGACAGGAGAGGGGAATTGACTTCAAAAGAAGGGTTCTCCGTAGTGGCGCCTATCAGCACAACAGTCCCGTCCTCCACGGCACCGAGCAGCGCATCCTGCTGCGATTTGTTGAACCGGTGTATCTCGTCTATGAACAGGACCGGTGCCGCTCCGGAAAAGAACACCGAGCCTCCGCGGGCCTTGTCAATGACTTCGCGCACTTCCTTGACCCCTGCACTTACGGCAGACAGTGTGAAGAATTCACGGCCGAGATTCCTTGCCATTATGCGGGCGAGCGTAGTCTTTCCGACCCCCGGAGGCCCCCACAGAATGAAAGACGTGAGGTTTCCTGTCTCAATCATGTGGCGGAGAACCCCGCCCGGTCCGACAAGGTGCTTCTGGCCGGCATAGCCTTCGAGTGTCTGCGGGCGCATCCGCTCCGGAAGCGGAGGGAGCATCCTGCTTCTTCCTATATTTTCATCAGTGTCCATAATGTCATCCTGGGTCATTTCCTGTTTTCGCTGTGACCCGGACAAATGTACAAAAAAGAATTACAATTTTATAATCATATCTTCAATATTCAGCCATATCCTTAATATTCAATGCGTAAAACAAATTAGTTAACATTGATAACATTATTGTTATATACAGAAATACAATAATTTAGGGCTTGTCCGAGGAAACTTCAAGGATGTACCGGGATTAACGGCGGGCATGTTTGAGGATAACCATTTTTATATTAATTTCGCGGACAAATGACAATGAAATGCAGACGAAGAAGACAAAGATCATATGTACGGTTTCCGATATACGCTGCGACGTCAGATTTATCCAGAAACTGTATGAGAGCGGAATGAATGTAGTACGGATCAATTCAGCACACGCCTCAGTGGAAGGAGCCCAGAAAATTGTGGACAATGTGCGCAAGGTGTCGGACAAGATTGCCCTTATGATTGACACCAAGGGACCTGAAGTGAGACTGACTCCGACAGACCCGGAGGACGGGTTTGAGGTCAGGGCAGGAGACTGGATAGAGGTCCACAACGGGCCGGACAAGGCCGGGGACAAGCAGGTCCTCTATACAACATATTCAGGCTTCGTCAATGATGTGCCGGTCGGCTCGCATGTGCTGATAGACGACGGGGCAATCGACCTCTTCGTGACAGGGAAGGACGACGGGAAGCTGCTCTGTGAAGTCCAGAACGACGGAACGATAAAGGGAAAGAAAAGTGTAAATGTGCCCGGGGTCCATATCTCTCTCCCTGCCCTGAGCGACAAGGACAGAAAATTCGTGAACTGGGCGATAGACGCCGACATAGATTTCATCGCCCACTCATTTGTCCGCAGCCCCGATGACCTCAAGGAAATCCAGCAGATTCTCGACGGGAGAAAGAGCCACATCAAGATTATCTCGAAGATTGAGAACCAGCAGGGGATAGACAATCTCTATGACATACTCTCATACTGCTACGGTGTCATGGTCGCACGCGGGGATCTCGGAGTCGAGATTCCGGCCGAAAGGATACCTCTGATACAGCAGCAGATGATACATACCTGCCGTCTGCGCAAGAAGCCGGTCATCATTGCGACCCAGATGCTCCACAGCATGATAGAGAACCCGAGGCCTACAAGGGCAGAGGTCACGGATGTCGCAAACGCAATATTCCAGAGCACCGATGCGATAATGCTGAGCGGAGAGACTGCAAACGGCAAATATCCTGTCGAAGCGGTCCAGACCATGAACAGGATTGCCCTTGAGGCAGAGAAATCCAGCAACATTTCACTTGAGCTGAATCTGGACAGGGCGCTGAAGCCGATTGCGGCCGTACTTGCAAAGAGTCTTGTCGAATCCACGGAATACCTTCCGGTCAAGGCCATCATCCTCGACACATGGACAGGACGCACGGGACGCTATCTGGCGGAATTCAGGCCGAAAGTCCCAATATATGCAATGTGCTACAATGACTACACCATGAGGGAACTGGCATTGACTTACGACATATATTCATACAAGTTCGCGGTGCAGGGCAGCAAGGAAGCCTTTGTGAAAGCATCCATAGACCTGCTCCTTGAAGACGGGAAAATCAGCAGGGGAGACCTCGTGGCTTTCATCGGAGGCAGCTTCAAGGAAGAAGTAGGCGCCACATACATGGAATTCAAATATGTATGAGAATACGGAAACATTGAAAATTATAGAGAAATGAGCGAGAGGACGACAGCAGTCGGCATAAGGCCGGCGGAGAAGACAGATTCGGCGGAAGTCGCAAGGCTGTTCATGATGGCCTGGCCGATGGATTCTTTCCTTGGAATGTGCCCCGGCATGACAGAAGACGGTTTCGCCGGGATAATACGGGATTTTGTGGAGGCTGAAGACACGCTCTACAGCTACAGGAACACCATAGTCGCTGTCTGCGGGGATGAAATCGCCGGAGCCATAAACGGATACGACGGGGCATTGTATGAAACGCTGAAGAAGCCGGTCACAGATTTCTTCAGAAAAAGATTTCCGGACACAGCCTCTGATTTCGGCCTCGTGCAGGAGACCGGAGCAGGGGAGTTTTATCTCGACTCGATCGGGGTCAACCCGCGGATGCGGTCCATGGGCATAGGCTCAAAACTGTTTGCGGCCATGCTGGAAAGGGCGGCCGGCCTCGGATTCAGCAAGGCGGGGCTGATTGTTGATGTCGACAAGCGCAAGGCCGAGGCGCTCTACCTCCGTCTCGGTTTCAGGACAACAGGGCTGCGGGATTTCATGGGACATCCGATGAAGCACATGCAGATTGACCTTTAGCCGAAGATGATGCGACGCTCCTGCATTCCCGTGCTGCTGTGTCTGCTGTTCCTTTATGCAGGCACTGCAGGCATGCATGCGCAGCCATGCGGCAGGAGTCTCGGGGCAGAATTTTCCTTTACCGGAATAGGGCTGGGATTCCAAATGCCGGCCAGGGGGAATTCATTCCACAGCATTTCAGTTGAAATGGACATGCCTGATGTCCTGAGAGGGGAGACCGGCATCCCGGGCGTGAGGGCAAGCTATGTTACAGACTTTGTCTTTGCTTCAGCGGATTACGGCAGTTTTGCCGTACGCTGGTTTGCCGGCCCCGGGTTTATTGCCGGCTATGTCCGGGACATCGGCAGCGATTTCGGGTTTATGGCGGGAATATGCGGAAACGCCGGAGCCGAATTCATTTTCAAGGTTCCGGTAAGTCTTAAGTTAAGCGTGGTTCCTGTCATTGCGGCCCATGCGACCGCAGGAGACACGGACATGTCCCTTGAAATCTACCGCTACGGACTGCTGCAGGCTGTCTCCCCGCGGCTTGGGATAAGATATTGTTTCTGAAACTGACATGATATGATTCCGGATGACAATAAAGCCAGATGTTCGGGCATCTGCAGAAAAATGCCGGTTGCCGCCCTCATCTTTTTTCTGGCCGTGCTTCCTGCGTCGGGCGGGAATCACGGCACAGCAAGGGATTTCCCCAGATTCACCTTCGGAATAGAGGGCAACTGCACTGTGACTTTCGGAACATATTACCACTACAACTTCATATCGGCCGACGGCTACCGCATAAATGCACGCGGCTATGACGGCAGCGCAGCGTGCAACGGCCAGCTGCTGGCCAATGCGGGCTGCAACCTGAACAGGAATCTGAACCTTTCCGTATATTTCGGATTCGGAGGCATCCGCAGGAAAGAGACTGCTCTGCCGCTTTCACTGAGGCTCACCGCCTATTTCGGCAAAGACCCGACGGCCGGCAGATGCTTCGCATTCGCAGACGGCGGAGCGGCAATAGGAACGGACAGGAAGGCCAAATTGTCACCGGCAGGGAAATTAGGCGCAGGCTACCGCGTAAGCCTGACCAGAAGCACAAAGCTGGATTTCCTAATTGCCTGTCAGATGATATACAGCCATCCCGATGTCAGCGAAAGCATTGACGGCATGGCTTCCGGCGTACCTCCGGAAAGAATCAGAAGGAACAACATCCTCATCAACGGCATCACTTTCGGAATCGGCCTCAATTTCTGACAATTTTTCCAAAAAATATGTACATTTGACTGATTTAAATTTTATATGCGATGGACAGAAAAATTTCGGACAGAATAAGATATGTGGGAGTCAACGACCACAGCAAAGTGATATTCGAAGGCCTCTGGCCCCTGCCTTTCGGTGTCACATACAATTCATACCTCGTAATCGACGAGAAAATTGCCCTGATTGATACCGCTGAAGCGGATTTCAGCAGGGAATATCTTTCGAATGTCAGGGAGCAGGCGGAAGGTCGGCCGGTGGACTATCTTGTAGTCAACCACATGGAGCCGGACCATTCGTCCCTTATGAAGGAAATCCTGGATATCTACCCGGACATACGGATTGTGACGAATGCCAAGGCCGTCCCGATGATCAGGGGCTACTACGGCATCACGGACAATATCATTGTCGTAAAGGAAGGGGATTCCCTCAGCCTCGGCGATACCGCCCTGACTTTCTTCATGGCCCCGATGGTGCACTGGCCGGAGACAATGGTGACATATCTTGCCGAAGAGAAGACCCTGTTCTCAGGTGATGCCTTCGGCACATTCGGAGCCGTGGACGGGGAAATAAAGGATTCTGGTGCCCGGCTGTGCGGATGGCTCGGCGAGACGAAGGACTGCTTCCCGGCATTCAGCGATGAAATGACAAGGTACTATTCCAACATCGTGGGAAAATACGGTCAGACAGTCCAGGCTGCTCTCAAAAAACTTTCCGGTCTGGAAATCAAAAGGATATGCAGTACGCACGGTCCCGTTTGGGAAAAGCATGTCCCGGATGTCACTGCCAGATACGACATGCTCAGCAGATATGAGGCGGAAAGGGGAGTATGCATAGTCTACGGATCAATGTACGGCAACACGGAAAAGGCAGCAAAGGCCCTTGCAGCCGAACTGGCGAAGAGGGGAGTGAAATATTCCCTTCACAATCTTGTGACAGAAAATGTGTCCTACGCCTACAGGGATGTCTTCAAATATGACACGATAGCGGCGGGAGCCCCTACATACAACAACGACATCTTCCCTCCGGTCTACAATTTCATGTACGGAGTAAGTGCAAGACTTGTCAGGAACAGGAGATTCTTTGCTTTCGGCTCATACACATGGGCCGGTGCGAGCGTAACGCTTCTCAACGAAATGGCCGGCAAGCTCGGATTCCTGCTGATATCCGACGGACAGTCCTTTGCACAAGGATACTCCGCAGACAAATGCGACATGGCATCCGCTGCGGAGCTGATGATCTGACAGGCCGCCTGTGCCGGCCGGAGGCTTTCCTAACGCCAGTCTCCGAGAGTCCTGTACCTGCTTATATTGAATGTCAGTCCGAAATTGAGATTGACATTCATTTTTTTATACGGGAGGCTGATGCCGCCGAGAGCGTCAATCGGTTTCGTGACATCCCAGAACACATAGTCCGAGCCGACAAACAGTCCGATTCCCGGGAGGTCGAAATTGACAATGGCACCGAGGGAGGAGCCGTATTCCGACGCTCCGTAGCTTGCAGAAAGCCCGAACCATCTGGCAGGGGAGAGATTGAAGAAGAAACGGCCTTCATTCTTCGTATATTGTCCCGCAATCCTCGATGAATAGAGGAAGCCGACCGACATCTTCCTGTAGAAAGGCATCTCGTATTCCGCGGCAAGGTTGACTGTGCAGGAAAGCATTTCAGTGTAGCCTTCCGACTGGTCCCTGTTCATCTTTATGAGGCCGAGCATGTCCTGGCCGAGGGCCTCGAACTGGTTTCCTATGCTGTTTTCGTCTCCGGCGTCAAATGAAATGTCATCGAAGCCCGCAAATTCCCAGCTGTTTTCGCTTGTTGATGCCCTCATGATATTTTTCCCCCATGACATGAAGCCCAGGTCAAGGACCGCGGCAGACACATTAAGCCCCTTGAGAATGCCGCCGAAACGGTATTCGGCGCCGAGGTCAAGCGCTGCGCCATATCCGGCCGGAGTCATGATGCTGTTCATGTCAAAATTCTCGCCCAATGTCAGGTTCTCAAAATCAAGCTCGCTGCTTCCCGGCTTGAGAGGTATGTCGAGAGTCGGGACATATGCCTTGAGAGAACCTTCGGACCTTACGCTCCACCTGTCCCTGTCCATTGTGATGTCCATCCTGTCTATGTTGACGTCCGCCACGGCTATTCCTGCCAGAATCTTCAGCTTTGCTCCTATGTTGAGATGTCCGGTTATCTGGTGGGAATGCCCGAGGGCAAGTTCAAGATAATTCCTGGAGCGGACACCGAGGTTGCTGATGTCGTATGCGGTCTTCTGTCCCAGGTTCTTGGCAAAGTCAAACAGGTCCTTGGGAAGATTTGCCGAAGTCGAGGAACGGAGGTTGAATTCGACTGTCGTGAAACCTTTTTTGCCCCATTTTCCCACTGTGACCAGATTTGTGTTCAGGTCAACCCCGATGACATTGTTCTTGTGGAGTCCTGAAAGGAACTCGGAGGCATTGACGTCGGGATGCATGAAAGTAGCCAGCTGGCCGTCGACGGGGAAAATGAATGTCTGTATGCCCATATTGCTCTGCGTGGCGACGGATGTGTTTCCGGCCGCCGGAAGTGCTATATAGCTCCTTGTGCTTGCGAAAGCAGGATTGAGCCTGTGCCTGTATTTGTATCCGTCAAGGAAATAGGCGGAGTTGAAATTCTGGGCAGAAGCCGCAGTGAACGAAAGCGCCGCGGCAAACAATAGTATGATTGATTTTTTCATGAGTGTTTCATTATTTGATTGTCACCTCACCGTTGACCATGACAGAAATGTCATCAAGTCTGATGTACTGGCCTGAATTAAGGCATCTTCCCTCGTGGCTTTCCGGCACGGAAGCACTCATGTCCAGCCTGAAGCCGTCAAGGCGCTTCAATGCATCGGCGTCTGCCCTGACCCTGATAGTCATAGGGGAGGCTGATTCCTGCCCGATGTCACCGGCCGCAGCACGGGCATCCCGGGTCCCGTCCGCCCCGAATATTTCAACGGAAAGGCCTGAAACCGATTCCAGCACATTCCCGTCAATGTCCAGAGGCTCGGCGGCGACGGTCATCTCAAACGGGATCGCATTGACAAGGATGAAATCAATATCCGCCTCATTGAGGCTGACAGTCAGGTCATTGCCGTTTCCTTCCCCCTGGTTTCCGGTGCCGCCGAAGGCCTCGTTCAGCCCTGTTATGTCATACGGATAATGCAGCCGCATCTCTGAACCGAAGGAAAGAGGGATGTCTATGTCATAGTCTATCGAGAAATCATACCTCAGGGAAGACCCGTCTTCAGGGAAGACAAGTTCGGTATAATCCGAGTCGGCATAGCCGTCCGCCTGATTGCCTTCATGAGGGAAAATCACCCGGATATCTGAAATCGCGATCCTGTCCGGAATCTGCCTGAGAAGAAGCGGGAGATCCGGCACAATGACATCCTGTGCGGGATTGGTGCCTCCGGCAGGTCCGGATCCGGAAAAGTCCGATCCCCTGGCCGATATCCTGACGGCAGTACTGCCCGGGCCGACCAGTATGGCATCCGGTGAAGCGATGTCGGCCGAACCCACGGCCACCGGCTCCTGCAGGGTAAAGTTGCCGTCGGCATCCAGTCCGTTGAGCCTGGCTGAGAACAGGACTGAGAATGGGGATGAATTGAGGATGTCAAGCGATATGACAGGATTGAATACATCAAGCACAATATCTTCGCCTGTAAGGAATTCCGGCATTTCCCCGAGCTCGACGGACTGCGGTTCAATCTCAATGTCCGGGTCAACTACGGCACTTGCGGATATCACATCCACGCTTTCCGCCTCGAGTCCGACGCTTATGTCGACTGACTGCGGCATGTCCGACAGGGTAGTCCCGAAGTCGCCTGCGACGGCATCAAAAGTCAGATTGTCCATGACTATGTTCTGGTCGACTATTATGTGTCCTCCGACGAGCCCCTGGGTGCCGCGGGTATCTTCCTGAAGCCGTTTCACGTCGACGGACAGGATGTCAAGGCTGAAATCCACTGTAGAGTACGAATCGGCCTCGAACCCTTCGTCAAATCTGACGACATGACCCTTGTCCACACTGATTGCCAGTGAATTGTCTCCGGCCTCAATCGTCATATATTCAGGGAAAGATATGCTGAATCCTTCATTGAAGAACAGTTTTCCCGTCTGAATCGTGAATTTGAGCTTGATCGGTATCCTGACTTCTATCACGCCGATTGCCTTCACTGACTCTGCAATTTCAGAGACATCCTCGTCAATGATTATTGACACTGAATGGCTTCCGTCTGGAAAAGCGGGTGAATCTTCGAGCCTGTAACTTGAAATGTCCTGGTCTTCAGGGAAATATTGCCCGACCTGATTCTTTATCCTGTTGTACAGGTCAATGGTTTTCGTTTCCCAGCCGTTCTGCAGCAGATTGTCGGCTCCGATGGTTATCCTGTCAATTTCAACATAATCGGTGAAAGGGGAAACGGCTTCGAGATGAATGGAATAGTCGCCGGTTTCCGGGTCGGAGGCGACCGGGGTCCCGTCACCGATTTCAAGGAAGTCCCCGATGACAAGATTTTCAGTGCTGCCGAGAGGGGCGCCGATTTCGCCTGAAATACCTACAGTCGTGTCAATCCCGTCGCTGAAGTCGTATTCTTCATTGACGCAGGATGTTGCTGCAGCTGCCGCCATGATTGCGGAAACTGAGCATGCGGCTGCGGACAAACCTTTTGGAATTTTTTTCATATTTATTTCAATGTCAAATTATTTTTGCAACAGAAATATACTTTCCGGGCACAAGTAAGTTCACGGTGCAAATATATCAATATTGGCGGATTATCCCAACTTTTACCGATATGTATTTTCGTCACACAATTTATATTATGTTAACTTGCAGATATGGCGGAATCCCCTTCCATGTCCAAATGTTACAATAAAATCAAACTGAACTTTGCGAAGTCGGAATTATTGGATAAATTTGCGCACCTGCAATTATGATGAAGAAACTGAAAATAGGAAAAATCCTTTTCGCAGCTGCCGCGGCCGCCGCAGCCTTCATAATATATTTAAAAGACAAACCGGCTGTTCCTGATCACAAGGGACAGAATCCGGTGCAGGAACAGCTTGTACAGAACGACAATTCATCGGAAAGATACATTGACTGGAACTGCCCGTCCATCGGCTCGGCAAGAACCGAGGTCCTGACGGAAAGGAGCCAGAACGGACCGTCTGTCCCGAGAGGACAGAATTCAGTGAAGAATCTCTGCCGTGAAGGCGGACCGGCCAATATGGCGGCCGAACCATCCGCTCTGTCGCGGTACGGATTCATGAGTCGCATGGCACTGTTCCCGTCCGGAGCAGAATCCGATGACCATCATCTGATAATATTGAGGAAATTGCTGATATAGCGGACCTGACTCCAATTCAGGGACATACATTTCACACACACAACACACAACACGACAACAATTCTTCAAAAACATTCAAAGTTGCCGGGAAATGCCGGCACAAACGACAAAAAAAAATGGAAAAGGAATTCAGCAGAGTACACTCTGCAACAGACATAATAGTTTCAATTGTACTGGTTGCGGGCGGATGCACGCTTGTGCTCCTTCCGACTTCGACATCAGTCAACGTCCTCGGTTTCTTCATGATTATCACAGGTCTTGTCCTCGCCCTCATATTGCGCACGGGCTACAAGGACAAGGAAACCGGGGAAAGATTCAGGAAGACAGAAAAGTTTTTCCCTGCCCACTGCAAGGACTCGATATCCAGGGCCATGGTCTCCGCCCCTGAGAAGATTGACTTCAGCGAGGAGAACAAGGGCAACGGGCTGAGGCTTGACACGTTCTTCAACAGCAAGACCGGCCATGTCTACTGCCGCCTGTACGAATACATCCCGTACAGATACCAGCCGTGCACGGAATATATAACAATTGACATGAAGCAGGCTGAAAAGCTTACAAAATAATCCTTGTGGGGAGAACGGGCAGAAGTCTGTTCTCCCCTATTGTATTTATTGACAACTAATTATTGAATTATGGTACTTCAGATTCTGACTCTGATCGGCGCTCTTGGAATGTTTCTCTACGGAATGAACACCATGAGTTCCGGCCTGCAGAAAGCGGCAGGCGAAAAATTGAGAAACTTCCTGGCTGCAATGACTTCAAACCCGGTCAAAGGAGTGCTTACAGGGCTCGGAATCACAGCCATAATCCAGTCTTCAAGCGCCACCACCGTCATGGTCGTGGGCTTTGTGAATGCAGGCCTTCTGACACTGACCCAGGCCGTAGGCGTCATCATGGGAGCGAACATAGGCACCACAGTTACGGCCTGGCTCATTTCCCTCCTCGGATTCAAGATGGACATATCCGTTCTGTCCATTCCGCTGATGGCAGTCGGGTTCATCTGTTCCATGTCCAAGAAGAGCCGGACCAAGAACATCGGGGAATTCATCATCGGATTTGCCCTGCTGTTCCTCGGGCTCTCATTCATGAAAGAGTCCGTGCCTGACCTCGAGACACACCCTGAGGTGCTTTCATTCATCTCGAGATGGACAGGCTTCGGGTTCGGGTCAGTGCTCATATTCCTTGCCTTCGGCACTCTTCTCACCCTTGTCCTCCAGTCTTCGAGCGCTACAGTCGCCCTCACCCTCATAATGCTGAACATGGGCTGGATTCCGTTCGAGATGGCGGCGGCGATGGTGCTCGGCGAAAACATCGGCACAACCATCACGGCCAACATAGCGGCCGCCGTCGGAAATGCGCAGGCCAAGCGCGCTGCCATAGCCCATACGCTGTTCAATATCACCGGCGTAATCTGGGCCCTGGCGCTTTTCAAGCCGTTCCTTGCCTTCATCGGCAAAATCATCACGCTGCTGGGCTATCCTGACCCGACCACCACCTCATTCGTAGGCGAGCTGGGAGGAGAACAGACGGAGGCATCCACGGCTGCACTCTACGGCGTTTCCATGCTGCACACGATGTTCAACCTCATCAACACCTGCATTCTCATATGGTTCATCCCATGGATTGTCAAGGCAGTGATGTGGATCATCAAGAGCCCTTCAAAGCCGGAAGAGGAGAATTTCAAGCTCAAGTACATCAATGCAGGCCATGTTGCCACGGCGGAAATGGCCATTGAGCAGGCCATGAAGGAAATCGTGCATTTTGCGGAAATATCGAGAAAAGGACTGGGATACGTAAAGAGTGCAATCAACGAGCAGGATCCTGAGAAATTTGAGGAATACCGTCAGAAACTCGTCAAATACGAGGAAATCTCGGACAGAATAGAATATGAAATAGCCTCCTTCATGAATTCGCTTTCCAAGGAGGACATCAGCGGGGACTCCAAGGCCCAGATCCGGTCAATGTACAAAATCATCAGCGAACTCGAGAGCCTCGGAGATTCAGGAGAGGCCATAAGCCGCATCCTGTCCAGGAAGAATGCCCACGGTAAAGTCTTCGACAAAGAGGAAATACGCACCCTCACCCTCATGACGGACCGTGTAGACAAGGCGTACGAGGTCATGATTGCCAATCTGAACGCCGGATACGGCTCTCTCAAGGACATTTCCAACGCATATGACGCCGAGCAGGACATCAATGAGATGAGGAACAATCTCCGCGAAGAGGAAATCGTCAACATCGAGCACGACGGCAAGAACTATCAGACAAGCGTCTACTACATGGACATCCTGTCTGAGCTCGAGACGATGGGCGACTTCATGATAAATGTCTCCCAGGCGCTTGTAAAGTCCAGGGAATAGAGCCGGCGGAGACAAGTTCAGGAATACAGATACTGTGAAATCATGTCAAGGAAGAAAAAGGACATCATACTCGAGAATGTGAGAATAGAGGCCGTTGCAGCCGAAGGCAAGGCCCTTGCAAGGATAGACGGCACGGTTCTTTTCGTCCAGTTCGCCGTTCCCGGAGACATTGTGGACGTGAAAGTGACCAAAAAGAAAAAAAATTACATGGAAGGCTTCATCATGCGCATGGTGGAGCCTTCTCCCGACAGGCTCGAGCCGTTCTGCAGCCATTTCGGCACATGCGGAGGATGCAAATGGCAGCCTCTTCCCTACAGCATGCAGCTTGAGGCGAAGCAGCAGCAGGTATACGACCAGCTGGTCCGCATCGGACATCTCGATGTGCCTGAAATCCAGCCCATAATACCGTCGGAAAAGACTGTATACTACCGCAACAAACTGGAATTCACATTCTCCAGCAGAAGATGGATTGATTCTGCCGAAGACCCGGAGGCCCTTTCCCCCCGGGAAAGATGCGGGCTCGGTTTCCATGTCGGGCGTTTCTTCGACAAAGTCCTTGACATCAGTCACTGCTGGCTTCAGAAAGACCCGTCCAACGGCATAAGGCTGTTCATAAAGGAATATGCCCTGGCACACGGACTGGAATTCTTCGACATCCGGGAGCACCGGGGCTTCCTGCGGAACATGTTCATCCGCACTACAGAAAAAGGTGAAGTGATGCTTACAGTCTGCTTCTACCACGAAGACGAGAAGGCCCGGGAAGACCTGCTGGACGCAGTGGCGGCGAAGTTTCCTGAAATCGTTTCTGTCTATTATGTCATAAACGGCAAGCCGAACGATTCGATTGCGGACCAGGAATGCATACTCTACAAGGGGCAGGAGGCGGTATATGAGGAAATGGAGGGACTCAGGTTCAAGATCGGCCCCAAGTCATTCTACCAGACAAATGCAGGGCAGGCCTACAGGCTCTACTGCACTGCGAGGGAATTTGCGGGACTCAGCGGAAAAGAACTTGTCTATGACCTTTATACCGGCACAGGGACCATAGCGCAGTTCGTCTCTTCGAAGGCATCCAAAGTGATAGGCATCGAATATGTACCGGAAGCAATAGCCGACGCGAAAATCAATGCCGAAGCCAACGGCATCGCAAACTGCGAATTTTTCGCCGGGGACATGAAGGATATCCTCACCGGGGACTTCATCTCCGTCCACGGACGTCCGGATGTCATAATCCTCGACCCGCCGAGGGCCGGAATCCATCCCGATGTGGCTGAAGTGATTCTTGAGGCAGAGCCGGCCAGAATAGTGTATGTCAGCTGCAATCCGGCATCACAGGCAAGGGATCTGGCGATACTCTGCGCCAAATACCGCATCACTGCGGTAAGGCCTGTGGACATGTTCCCGCACACCCACCATGTGGAGAATGTGGTGGCACTGGAGCGCCTTTAGGGCATTTTCAGCAGACATCAGAGCATTTCCCGACTTCAGGCAGTTTCTGACTTCAGACGATTTTTTCACAGTACAGGCGGCCCTGTTCTGTCCGGACGACTCTTACCGTCTCTCCCCTGACCGCGAAGCCATAGGTCATCGTCGCCTCGTAGATGCGTCCGTCACAGATGACTTTGCCCGACGGCATCATGTCCGCAAATACCTTTGCTTCACGGCCTTTCATCCCGCCGTTCACCTGAGTCACCCCGACATAGCCGTCTTTCTCGTCAAGTGACTTGCGGAGCGCTATATAGTCGAACGGCCGGGTCGAATACAGCCTGCGGACAAGAAGCACTCCTCCCGTCAGGCCGACGAAAGCCGAAATAATCACTATCCCGACGGGCATAAGGACAGGCGCAAGGTCGATGGTCCCGTCTCCCTTGAACAGCAGTTCATTGTCCACCATGGCGAATGCAAGCGCGACGACCACGGCAATGATGCCCGTGATGCCCGTGACACCGAATCCGGGGATGACAAAGATTTCCAGTCCTATCAATATCAGCCCTATGACGAACAGGAGTATCTCCCAGTTCTGGGCGAGATTCTCGGCATAGAGAGGAGAGAAATACAGCAGGGCTCCGACCACGGCAGTAACAAGAGGCAGACCGATGCCCGGAGTCCTGATTTCAACATAGATTCCCCCTATAATCATCATCAGGAATATTGACTGGAGAATCGGATTGAGAAGAATCTGCACCAGTTTCTCAATCCAGGTCAGCTGCAGGTTTTCAATCCTGTATCCCGGATAATGCATTCCGTATTCCGAGCCTTCACCGGTCCCTGTCCCGCCTCCGGCCGCGCTGCTCCCCGCCTGCAAGACCATCGCGGCAACTTCATCGGGGCTTGAGCATATGCCCTCGCAGAAGCCGGCCTTGACGGCTTCCTCCGGTGTCATGCTCAGGACATCGGCCGTGTCGACCATTGCCTCTGCGAGTTCCGGGTTCCTGCCTGTCACCTCGGCAGTTGACCGCATCATTCCACGCATGAACGACTGGTATTTGTCCGGCATCACCTTCCCTGTCTGGTCCACCACCGTCGCTGCACCTATCGAACTGCCCGGCTTCATATAAATCGAATCGCACGCAATGCTGATCAGCGCTCCGGCTGACGCCGCCTGAAGATTGATGAAGGCAACCACGGGAATCGGACACTGGAGAATCGCACTCCTTATGCTGTCCGCGGCATCGACCGCACCCCCGTATGTGTCGAGGTCAAGAATGATGTAGTCGGCCCCGGCTTCACGGGCCCTTTCAAGCCCCTTTGTCACCAGCCTTTCCGCCGCCCTGTCAATGTCCGCGTCAAGCCTTATGCGGAAGAAAACCTTCTCTGATGCAATGGAGTCCACGGACGGCAGACAAAGCAGTACGGCCGTCAGCACCAGCGATGCGAAGAAGTGAAGTCTTTTCATATAATCCAACTTTTGCCTTATGCAAAATTAGCGTAAATTTTGAAATTCATGTGAACATTGGGAAAAAACGAAAATTCAGACGATATTTTTTATAACTTTGCAAAATTACGTGTACTACAAACAGTAAAAAATGGGTAAACTTTACGATGAACTGGCCAGGGACTACAGGGTCAGGGAGGGACTCAAGACCTGCATCAACTGCGGGACCTGCACTGCCATCTGTCCTGCTGCCGAATTCTATAAATACGACCCCAGAAAGATTGTTGACATCGTCCAGAGCAAGGACGATGCAGAAATCGAGAAACTGCTCAAGAGCGATGTGATCTGGTACTGCGGGGAATGCATGTCCTGCGTTACGAGATGTCCGAGGAAAAATGCCCCGGGGCTTGTCATCATGGCACTCCGCAACCTGTCCGCCAGGCTGGGGTACTTCGTGTGCTCGGAAAAGGGGCGGCAGCTGTATCCTCTGACAAAAATTCTCACCGGCAACATACTCAACTACGGATATTGCGTCTATCCGGACACATTCAGATGGGAAGACCATGTGGAATCCGGACCAGTCATGAAATGGCATCTGGAGCACAAGGAAGACACCTTTGCCAGGGTCGGCGCGAATTTCAAGGGAGAAGGCCCGGGAATCCTGAGGAAAATCCCGCAGGAATCACTCGACGAGCTGAAGAGCATCTTCGACGTGACGGGAGGCACCGAAAGAATCGAGGCGGTGAACAGATTTTCAGAGGAAAAGGCAGCCGAGATGGGGATGGACATGGACGAATATTTCGAAGAGACATTCACCCATATCTCCCCCGGACATCTCAACGGTGAAGAGGAATAGCCTCTGACAGAAAAAGACAGAATCATGATTTATCAAGGAAAACAGAAGATATGGGCGGATTATCAGAAAGAGATTCCCGATGACCGCTGGTATTATGTGAGGAGCTGCATCAGGCAGAATTTTTTCCCGGGAGCGGAAAAGATGTTCATGGAGATATGCCGCAATGTGCTCAAGAAGGACTTCTACGAAAGCGCAAGCCACACTACATGCGGAGGCATAGCGTATCACTGCGACACCATCCCGCAGGAGACGGTGATGACCATCGTGGCAAGGCAGTTCGCCCTTATGACAGAAGCCGGATATGAGAATTATGTGGCATCATGCATCACCTCCTTCGGAAACTACATCGAAATCCTCGAGACATGGAACGAGTTCCCGGAGCTTGAGGCAAAGATCAGGGAACTGCTCTGGAAGGCCTGCCGCAGGGAATTCAACAAGCCGAAATATGTGGCGCATGCAAGTGACCTCATCTACAAATACAGGAACCTCATCGCGGAAAGGGCGAAATACCGCCTGATAAACAAGAATACAGGAGAGCCGCTCAAGGTCGTCGAGCACATCGGCTGCCATTACTCCAAGATGTTCCCGTCCAAGGGCGTCGGAGGGGCCGAATACCCGTATGTGCTCTGCGGAATGGTCGAGGCCTGGGGAGGCAATGTGATTGACTACCCGGAGAGGCGCCACTGCTGCGGCTACGGCTTCAGGCAATACCATGTCAAGGCCAACAGGGGCTATTCAATCTCCAACACCCACAAGAAATTCGAGTCCATGGAGCCTTACCATCCTGACATGATCATCACCAACTGTCCGGGATGCCCGTACTTTATGGACAGGTGGCAGT
Organism: Candidatus Cryptobacteroides gallistercoris; assembly: GCA_017694835.1. Lineage (GTDB taxonomy): Bacteria > Bacteroidota > Bacteroidia > Bacteroidales > UBA932 > Cryptobacteroides > Cryptobacteroides gallistercoris. Next base: position 8,453 of record JADIMJ010000086.1, on the reverse strand, counting down.
ACGCAATCGCGGAGATGGAAGGCAAGACCTACGGTGAGAACGGGTACGGTATCCCGGTCTTCACTTACGAGGAAGTCGCAGGCCTCGTGCTCGGATATGACCCGTGGGACCTCGGGCTGCAGCTGCATCAGGTCGCAGTCGAGCCGCTTCTTGACAAGATGGGAATAGAATATGACCCGAAAAGGAAATATGAGGGGCTGAACCACAAGGACCTGCTCAAACCGGAACTTCCGGGAGTGCTCAGATGCTGCTGACCCGGATTCCGTGCCGCAGGACATCATGCGCCGTATAATATTTAAAAAAAACGATGAAATCCGTATAAATGAAAGAGAACATCCTTATAATAGGCGGGGGCATCGCAGGACTTGAGGCTGCCGCACAACTGCTCAGGCTCGGATACAACCCGATCATTGTGGAGAAGGAAGACCGCCTCGGCGGCCATGTCGCAAGATGGAACAGGCTCTTCCCTGACATGAGCCCGGCAGAAGACATCGTCGCAAGACTCACCGCGGCCGCAGGAGACGCCAACATTTTCCTGAATACAAGAATCGCCTTCGTCAACAAGCTGAAAGACAGCTATAACATCATGCTGACCAACGGCATCTCAGTCATCACCAGAATACTTCTCTTCGCCACAGGGTTCTCGCTCTTCGATGCCTCCAAAAAAGAGGAATACGGATATGGCGTATATGACAAGGTCATGACCAACAGCGACCTTGAGAACTGGTTCAACACCGGGCATGACGAAAGGATTCCGGAAGAAGGCCCGAGGGCAATGGGCTTCGTGCACTGCGTGGGCTCCAGGGACGAAAAGGCAAAGAACCCGCAGTGTTCCAAGGTATGCTGCATCACTGCCGTAAAGCAGGCCATCGAGATGAAGCAGAAATTCCCTGACGCGATGGTGTATTGCTTCTACATGGACCTGAGGATGTTCGGGAAGAAATACGAGGATTTCTACATCAGCGCACAGCGGGACTACGGCGTGCGCTTCATCAGGGGAAGGGTGTCTGAAGTAAGCGAAAACATCGAGGGCAACCTTGTCGTCAAGGCCGAGGACACTCTTTCAGGCAAGCCGATAAAAGTAACGCTCGACCTGCTCGTGCTGATGTCCGGGATAGTATGCAACCAGGAAATCTGCAAGTCCGCAGCCCAGCTTTCACTCCCGATGGATTCAGACGGATTCCTCAAGAGCAGGGACAACATTGCGGACATCATAGAGTCTCCGAAAGAGGGCATTTTCTATGCCGGTGCCTGCACCGGACCGAAGACAGTGCCTGAGACACTTGCAGAAGCCCGGGCCGCCGCCCTTGAGATACACAACTACATCACAAGCACTTTGAAATGATGGATTTCGGATTCAAGATATCGCCAAGCTCCGCAATCAATCTGGACAATGCCGACCTTTCCCTTTATGAAAAGGTCCGGGAGATTGAGCCCGACATAAGCAAATGCATTGCCTGCGGCTCCTGCTCGGCATCCTGTCCGGCCGGAAAATTTTCCGGGATGAGCGTAAGGAAATGCATACTTGACCTGCAGAGAGGCAAGAAAAAGGAGGTCGCCGGAATGCTGTCGAACTGCATGCTCTGCGGGAAATGCACGATGGTGTGTCCGAGAGGCATCAACACCAGGCATCTGATACTTTCCATCTGCAAACTTTACAAGGAGGACTGACGCGTGGAAGAACGATTTCTGACAGGATACAACGACTTTGTGCTCCCTTTCATGGCGGGGATGATTTTCATCCTCACTTACTGTCTGGTGGCACTCGTACGCATAATCATGCAGCTGCCGGGAGAGGACAGGAAGAAATTCTTCATCTCCCTCGTCACACCGAAGACGATGGCAAAGAACATACGGGACATTTTCTGCGACTGCCTCTTCCATGTCAAGCTCTGGAAACGGAACAAGCTTCTTGGATACATGCATTCCAGCATAGCCTTCGGATGGTTCATGCTGATTGTCGTGGGCCACATTGAGGTACTGCTGTATGTTCCGCACAGGGCCAAGCTCTTCTATTTTCCTATTTTCTTCAGATACTTTGTCGCCGAGACCGAGGAGACTATGCGCGGGGCATTCTTCTTTTTCCTCATGGATTTCTTCCTTCTCATGGTGCTCAGCGGCATCTTCCTGGCAATGTTCAAGAGAATACAGTCCGGGATATTCGGAATGAGAAGGACCACCAACCCGAGCTTCCTTGACCTCATAGGCCTGTATTCCCTCTGGGCAATATTCCCTCTGAGGCTTCTGGCAGAAGGATTTACCGCAGACATCAGCGGAGGGTCGTTCCTTACGAAATCCCTGAACTATGTCCTGCATTCGTTCCTGAGCGACCATGCCAACATGCTGCCGGCATGGTGGGCATACTCATGTGCCTTGGGAATATTCTTCATTGTGCTTCCGTTCACAAGATACATGCACATCCCGGCAGAGATTCTGCTGATTCCGCTCCGCAACGCCGGAATAAAGATCCGGAATGCCAGAAAAGGATTCGCCAAGGCAGAAGTGTATTCATGCCCGAACTGCGGACTCTGCATTGACGCCTGTCCGATGGGTGTGATGAAGACCCACATAAAGGACACAACGGTCTATCTCAACCGCCAGATACGCCGCAACAATGAAAGAAGGATAGAGGAAATCAGCGACAAATGCCTCCTCTGCGGCAAATGTACTGCAATATGTCCGGTCGGAGTCGAGGGAGACAAGCTCAGGATAGCCCAGCGCTCATTGCGCAAATATGCCATCAGCCAGGATTACTCCAACATCGGCACGGCCAGTCCTGAGGGTTCATCAGATGTGCTGTACTTCGCCGGCTGCATGACGGCCCTCACTCCGGCAATCAGCAAGGCAATGGAATCTCTGCTCCGGAAGGCCGGGGTCAGCTACAGCTTCATGGACCGCGACGGGGGCATCTGCTGCGGCCGTCCGATGCTGATGGCAGGAAGGTTTGACCAGGCCCGCCAGCTGGTGGAGAAGAACACGGAAATCATCATGAAGTCAGGCGCAGGCACGCTCCTTCTGTCATGTCCGATCTGCTATAAGATTTTCAGGGAAAAGTACAACCTCGGCGGCATCCGGGTCGTCCACCATACCGAATATATAGCCGGCCTCATCAGGGACGGCAGGCTCAGGGTAAGCAAAGACTCCCTCAGATATGTCTTCCATGACCCTTGCGAACTCGGCAGAGGGTGCGGCGTCTACGATGAGCCGCGGGAAGTCCTGTCATGTGCAGGAAGTCTGGCGGAAGCGCCAAAGAACAGAAAGGAAAGCATCTGCTGCGGAGGAAGCCTCGGAAGCCTGACACTCGGCTTCGACAAGAGAAAGGCAATGACGGAAAATGCCCTCGCCAATCTCACCGCGGCATCTCCGGATGTCATCGCCACGGCCTGCCCGCTGTGCCGGAGCACATTCAACAGATACGCGGACCGTCCGGTCGAGGACATCGCAGAAATAATCGACGGGAAGGCCGTGGCCGGCACGACTATGATTGACAATAGATTGATAATTGACAAAAAAAATTAATACCATGACATTCACACCTACCAAGTACAAACTTATGAACTGCGGGACGGGCAGGATATTTGAGGATGAAGGCTGGACGCTTGCAGACCCGCAGGGAGACGGGCCCGCCCTTGTAAGGGCCGTCTACGAGAAAAAAACTTTCGAACTCAGGAAAGACCTCGACGGCTTCTATAAATTCGCGGAATGGCTTCCGATAAAGAGGACGCTTCTGCACTCGCATGTGCCGGTAACATACAGGAGCACAGGGCTCGCCGGATATCTCGGTCTGGAGAATCTCTACATCACCTTCTCCGGATATTTTCCGAAAATCGGGGCCCTGATGGAGACTTGCTCATTCAAGGAGACAGAAGCATATTCGGTATGCGCCCGGCTTCCTGAAAAGCACGACAAAGTGCTTGTCGTGGCATCGGCGGGCAACACTGCCAGGGCTTTCGCCAAAGTATGCTCGGACAACAATATTCCTCTCCTGCTGTCCATTCCGCTTGACAATATCAATGCCCTCTGGTTCCACAAGCCGCTCAACGACTGCGTCAAGATAATCGCCGCGCCACAGGGCGGAGACTATTTCGATGCCATAATGCTCGGGGACAAGGTATGTGAGGCAGCCGGGGACAAATTCATGGCGGAAGGCGGGGCCAAGAACATCGCACGCCGCGACGGCATGGGGACGACACTGCTTTCTGCAGTAGAAGTGACAGGGAGGATTCCTGATGCATATTTCCAGGCTGTGGGCAGCGGGACAGGCTCCATTGCAGTATGGGAGAACAATCTCAGGCTCATAGAAGACGGACGCTTCGGGAAACACAGGATGAGGCTCTATCCGTCACAGAATGCCCCGTTCACCATCATGTACGACTCATGGAAAGCACATAGCCGCAAACTTGTGCCTCTTTCCGGGGACGAGGCCAGGGCCCAGGCGGCAGAAATCAAAGCCAAGGTGCTGTCCAACAGAAAACCGCCGTATTCTCTCGCCGGAGGGCTCTTCGATGCCATGAATGATGCGGGAGGCGACATGTTCAAAGTCACCAACGATGAGCTTGAACTCTGGAAAGACAGATTCCTCACACTTGAGGACGTCGACATATATTCCGCAGCTTCTGTAGCCGTGGCAAGCCTCGCTCAGGCAGTGGAAACAGGTGCCGTGAGGAAGGATGAACTCATCATGCTTAACATCACAGGCGGAGGCGAAGCCCTGAACAAGAAGCACCATGATGTGGTATATGCCAAGCCGGACCTGGTGCTTGACACCTTCCTTCCTGCAGAAGAAATCGCATCCCAGGTTGAAAAACTCTTCTGAAAGCCATGACACGACTACCATTGCAGGTATCCGTCACTCCAGAGGATACGGCTGCAATAAACCACTTTGAGTCAAGCGCGAGAGAAGCCATCGAGCATATTGCCACCACTCCGCTTGAAGAACTTCTGCCTGAATTCGTGGAAAGCGTGATACGCTTCGGTATCAAGGTGCTCATTGCCCTCCTGATTTATTTTATAGGAGCCTGGCTCATCAGGAAAATCAGAGGCATGCTCAGGCGGATTTTCGAGAGGAGAAAGACCGAGAAGGCCATCGCCTCCTTTGTCGAAAGTCTCACGAGCATAGCGCTGACGGTTATCCTGGCCATCATCACCATCGGCACCCTCGGAGTCAACACCACCTCCCTTGCGGCCCTGCTTGCCGCGGGAGGTATGGCCATAGGCATGGCATTGAGCGGAACCGTGCAGAATTTCGCCGGAGGCATCATGATTCTCGTCTTCAAGCCTTTCAAGGCCGGTGACTTCATCGAGACGGAAAACGGTTATTCCGGCACAGTGTCAGACGTGAACATATTCAGCACAAAGCTCACCACCACGGACAACAAAATCATCGTCATACCAAACGCGACATTGTCCAACGGGACCATCAATAATTTTTCCGAAAACACTATGCGCCGCGTGGAATGGCTCGTGGGCGTCGAATACGGCTCTGATGCGGAAGAAGTCAAGGCTGCCCTCGGCGGCATAGTTTCATCGGAAAAGCGTGTGCTCTATGTGGAATCCGGAGCTCCTGCCGACCCTCTCATTGCCGTCAATGCCCTGCAGGACAGTGCCGTGCAATATGTTGTCCGCGTCTGGGTCAAATCGTCCGACTACTGGGACGTGTTCTATTGCCTGAACGAGAGAATCTACACGGAACTTCCGCAGAAAGGCATCGGTCTCCCGTTCCCGCAGATGGATGTCCACATAACGAAACAAGACTGACAACAGGACATGTCATTGTCTCCAGCCCGGGAGTCTGTTGTGCTCCCGGAGCATTTCCTTTGAGACTATAGGATTGGCATATATGTGAAGGAAGATGTCCCTCAGTTCCTCACGGCAGATGCCATTCTCCGCCGTGTCAAGCTGATGCTCCATATAGCAGATGAATTTCTGGGCATCCTCGGGAGTATAGTATTCGCTGTATTTGAATCCGCGGCTGATGATGTCGTAGGCAATATAGTTGGTCTTCCACAGCTTGTAGCCCTCTATTACCCTGATATCCACGGCATGCCGGATGAGTTCGTAGCGGTCATTCTTGTCACACAGGGCGGCCACGGCGATTTCCTCCGGAGTGAGAGGCTTGCCTATGTTGAGGTGGATGTTGCCTTTCTGCTGCTTGATGCCGGTAAGGATGCTGTTGAGGTCTTCCATCGGCCCCTTGACGTACTTCTGCCTTCTTGAAATATACAGTTCCTTGGCCTTCAGTATGTCACATGGCTCTATCTCATATGATATGCTCATAGGGATGATATTGAGTTCCTCGAAGTTCTTCCTGAAGTCCGATGAACCGCTCATGTCAAGCATCTTCAGCAGGCCCTGCTCAGTCATGTCGAGGCCGTCCTTTGTGCGCCCCTGTCTCTGGGCAAGCCAGATGGAACTCTGCTGGGAAGTGATGTTAAGCCTGATGTATTTGGAAAGCAGCTGGGAAGAAAGGTACAGTTCCCGGGCAGAAATGCCCCTCACCACCTTTATCATCCTGTTGGAGCGGATGAGATATTCTATGAATTTGTTTGTAATGAGATTGTCGCCGACCGCTATTTCTGTCATGGGGATATTGTTGCGGTAGAGGACGAGCTGCGTGATGGCCGGATCGAGGATTATGTCCCTGTGGTTCGAAAGCACAAGGAATTTGCCCTTCTCCTTTTTAATATTGGCAATCCCGTCATATGAGAAATTCCGTGCCGTGTTGGCAAGCACCCATTCAATGACCCTGGACATGACCATTATCTGAAAATCATCGATGCTCCTGACGCTCTTCAGAAGATTGCGGAGAAAATCCGGGGACTCGTCCGGAAAGAAGTATTGGGAGACTTCCGTGACGACAGGGTTGTCCGCCACCTTGCCCAAAGCCTCGACAGCCTCTTCGTCGGTATATGGGCTTATGCTTTCAAATTCAGACAGATTAATCATAGTCTATGCAAAAACTAAAAGATTATCGGCTTCAATTATTACAAAATCATTACAAAGTTAACCAATTCCGCCGATAAAATCAAGCCTTGAAAAGCAGAGAGCTGTCCCCGTAGCTGAGGAAGCGGAAGCCATGCGAGAGCGCATAATCGTATATTTCACGCCAGTTGCCGCCGACGAACGCCGACACAAGCAGCAGCAGCGTGCTCTGCGGCTGGTGGAAGTTCGTGACCAGAATGTCAGTGGCCCTGAAGCGGAAGCCGGGCACGATGATGATTCTTGTCCCGATTTTCAGGGAATCCATGGAATTCCGCTCAAGATAAGAAATCAGCGCATCCATTGCTTCTTCGAAGCTGTACGGGAATTCACGGCCATAGGGCATCCACTGCGGGATGTCATGGGGGCAGCCTTCTTCAATGCACAGGACACCCGCATAATACAGGGATTCCAGAGTTCTCACGGAAGTTGTCCCGACGGCAATTACCCTGCGGCTGCGATTGCGCAGCCTGCGCAGAAGACCAATGTCCACAGAGAAGGGCTCCCTGTGCATCGTATGGCCGGAAATGCCCTCCGACTTGACAGGAAGAAATGTCCCGGCCCCTACATGCAGGCAGACCGTCTCCATGTCGATTCCCCTGGCCTTCAGTGAGGCGAGGACTCGTTCCGTGAAATGCAGTCCGGCAGTAGGGGCAGCGACAGATCCCCTGTATCTGGCATAGAGAGTCTGGTATCTTTCGCTGTCGATGCTTTCGGATTCTCTGTTGAGATACGGCGGTATCGGGACAGTACCGCATATTTCCAGTACCCGGGAAAAAGGCATCCCGTTTTTCCAGGTAAATTCTATTATGGATGTCTCGCCGTCCCGCTCGATGAGCTCCGCCTCAAGCCCGAGCCCTGCCGCTTCAGGACTGGAGTCATGGCCGCAAAGCATGAGCCTGCCTGATTTCCAGCGCTTGACATTTCCCACAATGCATTTCCAGCGGCAGCATTCCGTCTCGGCAAAAATCAGATTGTATTCCGCCGGCTGCCTGGGCTCAAGGCAGAATATCTCGACATGCGCCCCGGTAGGCTTCATGAAATGCAGTCTGGCAGGAACAACCCTGGTGTCGTTGAAGACCATGACGGAATCCTCCGGCAGCAGGTCCGCGATATTCCTGAAGACATGCTCCGTTATCTTTCCGTCCGCATATTCAAGCAGCTTGGAGGAATCTCTTTCTTCAAGCGGATATTTGGCTATTCTTTCTTCAGGCAAGATATAGTCAAAGTCGCTCATCAAAATGTCTGTGTCAGCCATAGCATGTAATCATCAAATAGGTCGCGAAATTACTGAATAGTCCTCAAAATTTCAAAATTTGCGCAAAGTGCGCTGTCATTCATTTTTTGTCAATAAATTTACATCGGTAAATTACAATAATATATTCCAATGATTTATAAATGTGAATTCAAATGGATTCAAATGTTGATTTTTCACTTTATCAAATCGATGTAATTTTGTTAAATAAGAGATACTT
>JADIMJ010000085.1 GCA_017694835.1 Candidatus Cryptobacteroides gallistercoris | reverse complement strand
CTCAGCGCCGATTCCTTGTTCTTGAGGGTAGGAAGGGCATTCTGACGCATCTTGAGCTGCTTGCCAAGGTTGTTCAGGGATGTTTTGTTATATTGGAACTTTATCGCCATAATTTATCTTTTTGCTTCTTTTCGGATGATGACTGCGTCATGCTTCACTCCTCGTATCCTCATTACCGGAAGGTAACTGCGGTACCCGTCAGTCAGCTGCGCCAGTATTTGTCGATGAGGGCCTGCTTGATGCCGGTCTCGGCCTTGGTGAAGTATTTTCCGAAGAGCTCCCATGCCGTGTCAAGCATTTCGTCAATTGTGATGTTGACGTCGATGGCAAGGAGTCTGGTGGCATATTCCTTGGCGAAGTCAAGGCAGCGCAGGTCGTAGTCGCTGAGGTCGAATCCGTTTTCCAGCTTTGTCTTGGCGTTCTGTGCATCGGCATAGAGGCGTACTCCGGTGTTCATGACCTGATTGTGGTCCTCGCGTGTCTGTTTGCCGATGACCAGCTGCTTGAGTCGCGAGAGCGAACGGAACGGGTCGATGATGATTTTTCCCGAATCAGGGTCTGCACGGAGGTAAAGCTGGCCTTCGGTGATGTATCCGGTGTTGTCCGGTATGGCATGGGTGATGTCTCCGTCATTGAGGGTAGTCACTGCAATGATGGTGATTGAGCCCCCGTCAGGCAGCTGCACGGCCTTCTCGTATATTTTCGCGAGGTCGGAATACAGCGAGCCGGGCATTGAGTCCTTGGACGGAATCTGGTCCATACGGTTGCTGACGATGCTCAGTGCATCCGCATAAAGGGTCATGTCGGTGAGCAGCACAAGCACTTTCTCGTTTTTGTCTACGGCGAAATACTCCGCTGCGGTCAGAGCCATGTCCGGGATGAGGAGCCTCTCCACAGGCGGCTCTTCCGTGGTGTTGACGAAGCTGATGATTTTGTCAAGGGCTCCTGCGTTCTCGAACTCGTGTCTGAAATACAGGTAGTCGTCGTTGGACAGTCCCATGCCGCCGAGGATAATCTTGTCTACATCAGCTCTCAGTGCAACCTGTGCCATCACATTGTTGTATGGCTGGTCAGGGTCCGCAAAGAACGGTATCTTCTGTCCTGACACGATTGTGTTGTTGAGATCGATGCCGGCGATGCCTGTCGGAATGAGCTGGGACGGCTGCCTTCTTTTGTACGGGTTGACGGACGGGCCTCCGATTTCTCTCTCTTCCCCGTCAATTGCAGGACCTCCGTCGATGGGGTCCCCGTAGGCGTTGAAGAATCTTCCCGAAAGCTGGTCGCTGACTTTCAGAGTCGGTGCCTTGCCGAGGAAGACGACTTCCGCATCTGTAGGGATGGCTTCTGTCCCGCCGAAAATCTGGAGGGTGACCATGTCTCCCTTTGTCTTGACCACCTGCGCGAGTCTGCCGTCAACGGTGGCGAGCTCATCATTGGAGACGCCCTTGGCCTTCAGTGAGACTGTGGCCTTTGTGATGCCTTCCAATTGTGTGTATATTTTCTGGAATGCCTTGTTGTTCATAATTATTCTCTTTAGTCTGCGTCTTACTTCATTGCTCCGGCCTTGTCATGCCGCCTCGATTTCAGGTACGAGAGTCTCCAGCATGGCGTCCAGTTCGGTCCGGTACTTGTTGAAATTCTCGCTCTTGAATTCGGAGTAGTTCATCTGCTTGAGCACATTGATGAGCTCCTTGAATGCATCACGGCATTTCTCATAGTCCTCGAAGGTGAATTCCTTGTCACAGATGCCAAGGACAAGGTCAAGCATGTATTTCTGCCTGTCCATAGGTGTCAGACTGTCCACCGGGTCGAATGCATCCTGCTGCAGGATGATGAAGTCGATGAGTTCGGATTTCCAGAAAAGCTCGTGGTACGACATAGGGACTCCGTCGTCTCCGAGGATGTTGATCTGCTCGTTGGCTTCCTTGCCCCTTCTGATGATGTTCTTGGCCTTTTCCACCATCTCCACCCAATGCGGTTCGACAGTATCGGAAAGGTATTTCTGGATTTCCGGGTATTCAAGATACTTGGAGTATGAGTCAATCGGGTTGACTGCAGGGTATCTTTTCTTGTCCGCGCGGTTCTGCTCAAGGGCGTAGAAACATCTTGCGGCTTTCTTTGTGGATTCTGTCACAGGCTCCTTGAGGTTACCTCCTGCCGGAGAAACTGTGCCGATGAATGTGACGGAGCCCGTCTGGCCGTTGTTGAGCACCACCATTCCGGCGCGGGCGTAGAAGCTTGATATGATGGCCGAGAGGTCCACAGGGAATGCATCTGCACCCGGAAGCTCTTCCATACGGTTACTCATTTCCCTGAGGGCCTGTGCCCAGCGGGATGTGGAGTCGGCGAGCAGGAGCACCTTCAGTCCCATGGCCCTGTAGTATTCGCAGATGGTCATTGCGGTGTACACGGAGGCTTCGCGGGCTGCGACAGGCATGTTGGATGTGTTGCAGATGATGGTAGTCCTCTCCATGAGATGGCGTCCGGTATGAGGGTCGATGAGTTCAGGGAATTCGGTGAAGATTTCCACAACCTCGTTGGCACGCTCCCCGCAGGCAGCCATCACGATGACCTGGGCATCGCCCTGCTTGGCAATCGCATGCTGGAGTACGGTCTTTCCGCATCCGAAAGGTCCGGGAATGAAGCCCGTGCCGCCTTCTGCGATAGGGTCGAGCGTGTCGATGACCCTGACTCCGGTCTCCATTATCCTGCTTGGCCTCGGCTTTTCGCGGTATCCTTTTATGGCTACTTTCACAGGCCATTTCTGTGTCATCGTCACATTCACATCCTCGCCTTTCCCGTCAGTGAGGACGGCGATGACATTATCGATGTTGTACTGGCCGGCAGGTGCCACTGACTTGACGGTATATTCGCCTTCAAAGGCAAACGGCACCATTATCTTGTGCGGCAGCCATCCTTCCTTCACTTCCCCGAGCCAGTCTGCTGCGATGACTTTGTCTCCCGGCTTTGCGATAGGGGTGAAATCCCACAGCCTGCTGTGGTCCAGGGGTGAAGTGTATTCCCCTTTCTTGAGGAAAACGCCTGTCATTGTCGTAAGGTCGTTCTGCAGTCCGTCGTAGCAGCTGGACAGCAGTCCCGGGCCGAGGGTGGCTTCGAGCATCTTGCCCTCGAACTCCACCGGATTGCCGTTCTTGAGTCCGCGGGTACTCTCGAACACCTGTATGGAGGCTGTCTTCCCTGTAACCTTTATGACCTCGGCCATCAGTCTTGTGTCGCCGCTGGTGACATAGCAGAGCTCATTCTGGGATACAGGCCCGTCGGTCTCCACCGAGACAAGGTTGGAAACGATACCCGTTACCTTTCCTGTGCTTTTCATATTCTGATATTTTTATTGTTATTGTTTTCTGTTTCATTGCCGGCCCCGAATCCCCTGAAGGTGCCGCGCACTTCGTCCACGAGCTTCCTGAACATCTCGCGTCCCGTCTGCTCGTCGAGTCTTGCCCATCTCGAGACAATGTGCAGCTTGCAAAGGAATCCGAGAATGACATTGATGTCAAAATAATCGAATGTGGTCAGGCTGTCGATTTTCTCCCACATCAGGTCGTCGAGCCCTCTCTCCCTTGCGAGGATGTCGCTGCCGCGGAGAATTGAGTCCAGCTTCTGTGCTTGCTCAAATTCCCCCGGAATCACGAGGTCACCCCAGATTCCCCTGAATTCTGTCCCGCCGTCATCACCGGTGCCGACAGAAATCACATCCTTCTCCGCAGGCCGTCCGAGGGCTTCGTTGAGCCAGCGTGTCTTGGCATTGCGGACATTGAGGTCAAAGGTGAAATACTCCCGTATGAACCTGTTCCTGCATGACATGGCGTCCCGGTAGAACTCTGCGGTGAGACTCTCGTCGTCGAATCCCTTTTCCAGCCATCCGACGAGTTCCCTGTCTCCTGCGGAACATCCGGCCTTTATCTCTTCAAGAAATGAATTGAAGTCACCTTCATTGAATTTCCAGTCCCTGGACAGAGACGGCAGACCTGCAATTATATATTCATAATTGTTCATTTCCGGCTGTCTTTATGCAGGTCATTTCTCAAACAGAATCTTCTTTGTGGCGGGCCTGAGATATTCAGAAATCAGAGAATTGAAAGTTTCGTCTGTGAAACTGATGAAATAGCCGCTGCCTTTCGGACTGATGGTGAATCCTCCGGAAATCTTCTTCGAGTAAGTCACATTGAGCCCTCCTTTCAGCATTGATGCAAGTTCTTTTCTGATGAAAGGCTCTGTCTCTTTCTTCAGAGCCTCGGGGAGGACGGCGTCAAGTTCTTCCGCTTCAGAGGAGGCGCTGTATGCCTTGACAACAGCAGTCAGCAGTTCCTTTACGAAAGCGGCGGAAGTGAGGGCAGAAGAAACTTCCTTTTCCGTAAGGTTGCATACAACGAGATTTTCAATTGCCTGCCTTGTCGCCTCTATGCTCTGGCCTGCGGCAATCCTGAGGTCACCGTCGGCCTTTGACCGGATATTTTCAGCCTCTTTTCGTGCGGCGGCTACAATTCCTGCAGCTTCCTTCTTCGCGTTTTCAACGATTTCAGCCGCCTGGACTCTGGCGTTGGCCAGAACGGCTTCGCCTTCCTGTTTCCCTTTGGACAGGCCCTCATTATAGAGTTTGTCTGTCAGTTCTTGCAATTTGTTCTGCATATCTTGTGTCCATTAATTATTTCCTGTGAAATTTGCATCTTTCAAATTTACGGTTTATTATTGAAGATGCAAACAGAATTTTGGAATATTTGACAAATTGCAAATAAATGTCAATCGCAAGGCAATGTCTCGGAAATCCTGGAATATGAATATCAGAAACATTCCCTCAGAATCTCAGTTATGTTCCTTGACTTGCCCATTGTATAGAAATGCACGGCTGGTACTCCGTTGGCAAGCAGGTCCCGGCATTGCATTATGCACCATTCCGTGCCTGTCCTGTATGCCGCCTCCTTGTCGTCTCCGGCGGCCGTCATCGCTTCAGTGAGCTCCACGGGTATGTCAAGAGAAAATGATTCCGGGAGAAGTGTGAGCTGTCTGACTGTTGACAGGGGCTTCAGCCCCGGGATTATCGGTATGGTGATGCCCGCCTTCCGGCATCTGTCCCTGAAGTCATAGAAGACGCTGTTGTCGAAGAACATCTGCGTGATGACATAGTCCGCCCCGGCATCGGCCTTTTTCTTGAGGTTGAGTATGTCCGTCTCAAGGTTAGGGGCTTCGAAGTGTTTTTCAGGGTAGCCGCCTACGCCTATGGAGAAAAATCTTTTCTCGGGTGTGCCTCCGTTTTCTTTCTCGAATTTTCTTATGGCCGACACAAGTTCTCCGGCATATCTGTAGCCTCCGGGTACAGGCGTGAATCTCTTCTCGCCGGCAATGGAATCACCCCGCAGGGCCATCACATTGGAGATGCCCATGAACCGCAGGTCATGCAGTTCGCTCTCAATTTCCTCGGCAGCCGCTCCTCCGCAGATGATGTGCGGTACGGTCTCTATGTCAAATTCAGACATGATGGCCCCGCAGACCGCCACCTCACTCACGCGCTTTCTTACCAGATGCCTTGAGAATGAGCCGTCCGGCTTTTCCCTGTATTCATATTCGTCCCTGTGGCAGGTGACATTGATATATTTCGGACAGAACTCCATAAGCGGCCTTATCGAGTCCAGGAGTTCGTCCTTGGTCATCCCCCTGAGGGGAGGAACTATTTCGAGAGACGGGAAAGGCCGGCCTCCTCTGCTTAGGATATCACTGATTTTCATGATGTCTTTTAAAATTCAACTCCGAACGACAGTTTCGGAATGAACTGGAAAAAGTCTGCGAAGAAGAATGGGGCGGCAAGCTGCAGAAATACTCCGCTCCCGTTCTTGAAAGTCCAGTCCCAGCCGATGTTGATTTCAATTTCCGCAGCCCTGGAAATAGGAGGACCTGAGGGATCATTGCGGAGATCCGTGCAAAGGCCGGCTTTCGCCCCCAAAGTCGGGCTGCTGTCCTGCGTCAGTATGAAATACCGGTACTCTGCGAATATATGCCCGAGGACATAAATGTTTTCTACAGGGGCAACTGAAGCCCCGATTCCTCCTCCGACATAATGCCGCCGGTTGAATATATATCCGTGGGATGTCTCGGCTCCGAGCCATACATTGAACATCGCGTGAGCCGAAATGCTTCCCCTGTATCCTGTCCTGCTGCCGGACTGGGCGGAGCTCTCTTCTTTCGTTGTCGCGGAAGCGGCTGAAAAAGTCAAGAGGAACAGGAGTGCAGTGACCGCAAATTTTTTCATACGCACCATATTTGTAAGAATTACTGACGCAAGTTATGAAAATAAATTGTCTGTATGCAAAAAATATTCAGAATTGTTTGTCGGTTCAGGGACATGGGGCTATTGATGGCGCAGCCGGCCGGAGAAGATGTCCGAGAAACCGTCTGGC
>JADIMJ010000084.1 GCA_017694835.1 Candidatus Cryptobacteroides gallistercoris | reverse complement strand
GTGGGCAGAAAATGATACCTCAGACTACCCTCCTGATACACTTCTACGCCAATACTGTGGAAGGTGGGCAAAAAATGATACCCCGGACTACCCACCTGACTCACTTCCCCACAAATATCGCGGCAGGTAGTGCATTAAATGTATCACCTGGCACACTTTTCCCGCAATACCATGTCAGGTGGGCAGAAAATGATACCTCAGACTACCCTCCTGATACACTTCTACGCCAATACTGTGGAAGGTGAGCAAAAAATGATACTCCTGACTACCCTCCTGACTCGCTTCTACGCCAATACCGCGGCAGGTAGTGCATTAAATGTATCACCTGGCACACTTTTCAACGAATACCGCGGCAGGTGGTGCATCCGATGTATCACCTGACACAATTTCACGCAAATACCGCGGCAGGTAGGCAGAAGATGGGCAGATAAAGAAAAATCAGCCTGGCCGTTGATATGGCCAAGCTGAGTCAAAAAATCATCAAATGTATTCTCCGGCAATAAACTGCTCCGGCAATAAACTAAACAGTCTGATATATCCGGACAGGCATAAGCCGACCTAAGATGCATCAGCATGTAGATCTGCAATGCGATGTATTACCAGAGGTAGATCCGCAATGCGATGCATCAGCATGCAGATCCGCAATGCGATGCATCAGCAGGCAGACCCACAAAGAGATGTATCAGCATGCAGACCCGCAATGCGATGTATTACCAGTCCGTAGGCGGGCCGGCGATGTATTCGGTGTTTGCCGGGACGCCATATGACGGAATATATGTACCAGTCGGGAAATAGACCCTGAACGGAGGGTTGTATGTGCCGCATCCGGTGAAGCCGCCCATATAGACACTGTTCATCTTCGGGCAGGATGAGATATCAAGTTTCTCCAGATACGGGTTATATTGCACATACACATACTGTATCTGGTTGCCGGTCACACGGAGTTTCTTCGAGGCAGTGCCGTCTGAGCCGATGAGGCCGAAGCCTGGCTGTCCGGAATTTGAGGTGCTGCAATCGACCTGGACACAGGTGAAACTGTCGCCTCCGTGGATTTCCTCAAGTGGATTCCCGTAAATCTTGGAGCCTGTTCCATAGGCTGACCACACATTGGTGCCTCGCAAGTCCAGAACGGTGATAAGATTGTTGGAGCAGTCGAGGGTCGTGACATTAGGGAAATTGGAGATGCCGTCAATTGAACGGATGTTCTTGCCGCTGACATTCATTTCGGTGGAGTTCTGGCCGAGGTCGGACAATTCGCACCGTGTATCTGTATAGCCTTCGGTGATGACGAATGCCAGTTCGTCGAGGGCCTTGCGGAAATTCTCATCCTGAATCTCTATCACTTTGGGACTGCTGCCTTTCTGGATAATGAAAAATGTCGTTGTGAGGTTGCCTTCAAGAGATGTCAGGGTGATGCGGCCGGCTCTGGACATTTCGCTCTGCGGTCCTGCGACAAACTTTTCTGTCCGGGTGACGAGGTCATCAGGAGCCTCGGAAGAATCCGGGTCAAGATTCGGAGTCAGCCAAGAGGATGTTGTCTGTGGCACATCGACAGAATACGGAAGATTGGTACGCACTGTGACTGTGACAGTTCCGCCGTCCGGGCCTACGCTGTATGAAGCATTGTCAACACTGAGTTCAATCTTCTTGTCCTGGCTTATTTCGGCCCAGACCGTATTCGCTCCGGATGTGAATGCGATGCGGCCCTCACGGGCATTGTACTTGTCTGTCTCATTTATATTGAAATAAAAGACATTCAGGTCCATTCCCTTTGTCACGACATTTCCGGAAGCTGCAGATGCTGTTCCGGAGTCGGAAGCAAGTTCAATCCAACCGCTGTACTCATCAGGGATATTGACAGACACTTCGTCGGTTGCGCTTGCCCGGACGACAATCTGTCCCCCTGATGCAGGGATAGAGAACTCATCTTTGTATAGTTCAATTGCATCAGTCTGCTTCTGCATGACATGCAGCTTTACGGTCTTGCTGCCGCAGACAAATGAAAATTCGGTTGTTCTGCTGTCTGCTCCGGAATTGACATCAGCAGTGAATGTGACGGTCTCGCCGGAAGTTCCTTCCGTTACTGACGGATGACACCAGTCTGTCCGGCCTATGAGCGTCCATCCGGCACTGCTTTCCACTACAACAGATGCGCCGTCAATTGCTTCTCCGGAATTGAGAAAAGACAGGGATGAGACATTAAGACTTATCTCCGGATTGTCCTGCGGTTCCGGTTCGACATTGACGTCGGCACATGAAACGGCGACAAACAGCGATACTATTATATAAAATGCTTTTTTCATTGTTGCCTTGATTCTTTATGAAGTATTTGTTCCTGTATGACTCTGAACCTGTATGATTCTGACCTGTATAATCCCGATTTTACTCAAACCGGAAATCTGATTCCGCATAAAACCGGGAGGATGGGATGTTACCAGTCCTTGGCATGGTTGATACCCGAGTGCACGATGCCTTCGCCGTAGATGTCCTGGGAAATGATTCCGAGGGTATACTCGTATTTGCCGGCTGAAACATTCGGATCGTCGACAGAGCGGAGATCATAGCAGACCTGGACGCCATATCCGCCGCTCCTGACCTGGTCGGTCATCATCCATTCCTCTCCATAGTCGTTCATATCCCAGGAATAAGGACCCCACTGGCTCTTGTCCATGCCTTTGATTGTGGTGTATGCAATGCTCCATGAACCATATTGGGCATAGTAGGCATAGTCGATGAAGTCCCCAGGTTCCATGCCCTCCACATCGGTCAGGAAGCCTTCGGTAGCCGACCCGATGAAATATACGGTGCAGAGCTTGTCCGGCATGAGACGCTTGACCTCATAGCAGAGCTTTCCGAACGGAATGGAGCTCGGATCCACGAAGCCCGGCCTGTTATGGGTTGAGTATTCGGCATACTCGTCGTCGAAGTCAATCCCGTCAAGGCCGTATGTGTCGACTGTAGCCTTGAGCTCGGATGCGAAAGCCCTGATGTCCTTGTCGGTAAGATTGGCAAAGCCTACTCCGTCGTGGTCAGGAAGAATTGTCAGACAGACTTTCATACCCTTGTCCTGTAAAGGCTTGATGTATTTGTCCCTGTTGTCGAGAATAGCCTGGACATTGGGGTTGAAGCTGAGATAGACGCGGCCGGTGGCTTCATCGAACTTGATGTTGGCGGCAAAGATGTTGACTATGTCAAAGAATTGGGTGCCGCTGCTTGCCAATGTCCATTCGCCGGCATTAAGCGGATTGAAACCGTTGACCTCTATGTACGCAATGGAAATGATTCCGCTGCTCTTGGCTGTTGACGGCAGTTCCCCGAGCATGGAGAAAAGCAGATATTTCACTGCATCCTTTTCCGTGACAGTCACATCCCCGGTCTGGGAAACTGTCCTGACAGGCAGGACATATGTACCTTCCGCGAGGTCTTCTGGAGAAACAGTCATATTGAAAGTATATGACACCTTGTCACCTGGGGCTATGGCAATCTTTCCGTTGTCCTCAATAGTGACATTGGCTGCAGGAAGCACGGGGAAATCAGTTCCGTGCTGAGTATTGTACTGAGCCACAAGGTCATCATCAACGGCTGCTTCAATTGTAAAATATGCGATGCCGTCGTACTTGTTGGTCAGGGCAGCCTGAAGCTGAAGAGTCACCGGCTCCGTACGGACTTCAGTGACTTTCAGTCTCGGATTGTCAAGCACATTCAGGAAACCATGCACGGCCGTTGCATTCTCAATGGAAGACGCATCCAGGTTACCCTCAATTTCTATCTGCTCCGAACAGGATGAAAAGCCGGCTGAAAGAACAAGCAAGACACCGGCTGCCAGTGCAGGAATCCCGCCGGCAATATATTTCAAGTCGGAAATATGTCTAATTTTCATTTTCATGACATTGATATGGTGTTATTCTCCTGTTTCCGGAATAGAGACCGGAACCCAGGTGAGATTCTCGTCATGAGCCGAACCGTTGTTCCCGTTTCCGGTATAGTCAGTGATGGTACTTCCCTGCCCCTCATCGAATTTCCAGTATCCGATGAGACCTTCGGAAGCCGGGTCGACTTCATACGGATTGGCCTTGATATCATCGGCAGAGCGGACAATGTTCCAGAAGCGGCATTCGCTTATCATTCCGTCCATCTCCCGGCCTGCTTCGTATGAGTATCCGATGTGGAAATACTGGCTGCCTTTGTCTGACGTGTAGGGGGTCACCAGATCTATCGGATTCCATCCTGACATCACTGTGCTGGCGGCTACTTCTCCGTTGAGATAGATAATCAGTTCCCTAGTCTCCGAATTTCCAGTAACGGCGATGTGAGTCCATTCTCCAGGAGTCATTGCACAGACGGATGGATCAGCGCTTGAAGTCGGAAGATTCCCGAACGGAGTGACCACCTGCAGCTGGTTAGGCTCCAGACCATTGTCACTGATTCTTATGAGAAGCTTGCCTTCCATTCCCATCACGGACTGTATGCCCGGCTGGAACTGGCGGATATTCACAAGAGCTTCCATAGTGAAATCAGTCAATGTCCTGAACGGGTCAAGGCCAGAGCCCTCTCCGCTTCGGAATGTCGGGAATTCAATATAATTGGATTTCTCGAAATCCGCCACGACATTGATGATGGAACCGCCTCTGAACACATAATATACTGCACTGGCAGATGCAAGGACATCCATTCCGGCGGAAGCGATGCTGACAGGCAGTACATACGGCTGGTCTGTCGGAAGCTGGTCAAGATCATGGAAACTCAATGCCAGAGGAGCTGACTCGATTGTCCCTTGCTGAATGCGGGTTGAATTGGAGGACATTGTCCAGTTGGCCTCAGGAAGCATGACAGCATGGTCAAAGTAGGAGGCGTTGTATGCCTCAATCAGTGAGGCATCGGCCACAAATGTAACATTCACCGTCTGGTCGACAGGACGGGCGACAGCAGCCACGAGCTCCGCTTCAAGAGACTTGACACTCGGCTTCAGAATGGTGCTGGTGACCTTGTCTCCGGAGATGAAGACCTTGTTGTCGTATGTCCACTCTTTTTCCCGGCAGGACGTCATCGCCAACAGGGCAAGTGCCGGGAACACAAAGTTGAATATTCTGGTTTTCATCATTTTCTAATTGTTTGAAGTATTGCTGATAATGGATATGGCCTTGCGGGTCAGGGCATAGTTGAGAGTAGAGCCGAAATAGTCATTCCGGATGTTGCAGATACCTATCCCGGCTTTGACAATGTCTGTTTCCGGCTCGACAATCCACCATGCAGTTTCCGTCACGGCCTCAACTTTGTTGCCTTCGGAATCCATTATCCACCCGAGTGCCGGGTCTGATGAGGATGTTGCACTTGCTGTCACTATGAAGCGGTCGGACGGGACATCTCCTGCCGCTGCGCTTCTGACTTCAAGCTCCACAGAGAGAATATTTTCCAATTCTTCTGTGTGGACTGCTATATAATCGGCATTGTCAAGGATTGACTTGTCTGCAATATGCTTCGGTTCATTGCACTCCAGCATGAAGATCTTGTCCGGAGAGGCTGCAATCCATTCAGAAATGCGGCCTTCCATAACCGTCTGCCGGGCTTCCTCAACAGCCTTGTCCGCTTCAGGAAGATGTGAGACATCCTCCGGTTCATACCATAATGATATGCCGTCGAAGCCATATTCGGCACAGAGCGGAAGTACTCTGTCAAGATATGATGACAGATATGCGGGAAAACCGTCGGCCTGTTGTCCTGATTCAGCATCCTGCTCCGCTTCATATCCGGCCAGCACAGAAGCATAGTCTATCTGATAAAGTACCCTTGTGCCTTTGTCGGACTGAACCTGATGCATTTCCCTGATTTCCCATTCGTCAAGCATCTCCGGATACATCAGAACGACTGCATCAAGGCTGTCCGGAAGGGCGGAAAGTCTGTCTGCCTGGCTTCCCGGGACAGAAGCACTGTTGTCAAGCCAGCCTATGGCAAGCCTGTGGTCTCCGGCCTTGTATGCCCTTATATTCTCAAGATACTGGCCATACTCTTCCTGGTACCGGTCGCCGGGAGCCGGAGAATTTATCCCGACGCTCTCCGGCTTTGTCCAGTCCGAGCAGGATGCAAGGGAGACGGCTGCCATTGCAAAAATTATATTTCTGAAAATTTTCATTTTTTCTCTTTTTCTATTGGAATTTTCAAATCTTTAATATTTCCTTTCGCGATATCACTTAAGGCAACATTAATTTTTCTTGGCCCACCATACATCGGTGCCCATGTTGTCAGGGCCGCCGAGCATTGAGACCGCTTCTCCCATATATGGATTGTTGGTGTACTCCGCCTGCGGATAAGGCATACGCCGGGCTCCTCTGCGGGAATCCACTGTTGAAGGTGCACGGTTGCCGGCTTCGCTTGCCGGGAAAAGCTCCGGAAAGCCCGTCCTGCGGTAGTCGGCCCATGCCTCGTTTCCGAGAATCCAGTTGGCTATCCATTTCTGGATGATGATTCTCTGCTGCATGGATCCGTCCTCATGCCATTTCACGGAAGGTGCAGATATGGGCTCGACCCGTCCGTTGGGGTTGTCTTCCGTCCATGGGTCGGTGTAGGAAACGGTCACAGGTGTATCCTGCTGCATATAGCTGTCTGCGCCTTCAACTCCGTACTGGGAGAATGAAAGCCTTATGCCTTCCTCATAGAACTGCTGTGCAGAGCCGCCCATGTCGAATCCGTACACTCCTGCAGCTTCGGCCTTCAGGAAAGCGACTTCAGCAGCATTCATCCAGACGAGAGGAGACTGTGAAGTGATGTTGATTCCTGAATACTGGTGGCCCGCAGCGTTGATTGACGGGCGTTCGATGCCGCGGCGGATACCGCAGTATTGCTGGCCCGGCCATTCGGAGTCTATGAAATAGGCGGCACGCCTCGGGTCGTTGTAGGCATTCATGTAGCTGGTGATGTCCGCTGATGCGTGGGATTCTCCCCCGGTGCGGCATACATGGCCGTCAATGTCGGCGACATTATACCATGCCGCGGCATAGATCGGGTTGCCGGATGTACCGAATGAGGAGAACTGCGCGATGTCGGAATTGTCAGATATGAAACCTGCTGCGCTGCGGGCAGCTGCTTCAGCAGCCTGCCGGGCGAAGTCTTCGTCGACATTCACGATTCGCATCGCAAGACGGAGACGGAGCGAATTGGCGAATTTTGCCCATTTGCCGATATCTCCTCCGTAAATGTAATCCGCTGTCTCCGGAACAGCTGACACCGGATATTTCAGAAGAGTGTCCACTGCAGCACCGAGTTCGGTGATCATTGTCTCATAGACCGTCTTTTCTGAATCATACGGCACTGCAATCTGGCCGTCTGCCCCTATCTGAGTATAGGGTATCGGCCCGTAGGTATCTGCCACGCGGTGCATCACTGCCACCTTGAGGATGTCGGCAAGGGCAAGAGGCACGGGGTCGTCCGTGATTCTGTTTATCTCGGTATAATTGGAATAGAACAGAGGGATGACCTGGTCACTGGCAAGAAAGACTCTTGTCCAGTCGTCCGTGGCGTCGAACTGGGAGATTGTGTACCTCCAGGAGCCGGTGTCTCCGAAATACCCTCCTTGGGTACATCCGAGCAGGTTCTCCGTGAACTGGGCTGTATTTACATTGGTGGAGATGACCACTCCGGCCATGCCGTTGAGGGCCGCCCCGAGTCCATAGCCGTCGGCTTCCATCTGCTCCTTGGACACCTCATACGGGTTTGTATTGATGTTCAGGTAATTGGCTGTACATGCCGATGCAAGGAGGGCGGCTATTGCCACGGCAGCCATACTGAGTGAACTGAATATAATGTTTTTCTTCATGATGCTGTCCTCCTAAAATTTGAGTCTGATGTTGAAACCGAAATTCCTCGTGCCCGGGAGCATGAAATAGTCGATTCCCTGATAATAGTTGTCCATAGTGGCAACTGATTCCGGGTCGAACGGAGCCTTGTTGTATATCATCCAGAGGTTGCGTCCGACAAGCTGGAGAGTGAGTTCGCACACGTCGTTCAGCATCTTGCGGGGGAAAGTGTACCCGACGGAGGCTTCCTGCAGGCGGACATTCGTAGCCGAGTATGTATAATACTGCGGCACAGGAGATGACTCGCCGACTGTCTGGTACCATGACTGGGCGTCAACAAGGTCGCCGTTGTTGATCAGGACGCCGCCGTTGTCCCTGGCAACGGCAGAGGCTTCTGACACTCCGAATCCGTCTATCATCGCCTGGGTCTTTGAGTAGACTATTCCTCCGAGGCGGGCTGTGACGAGGAAGCCGAGATTGAAGTTGCCTATGCGGAAATTGTTGTTCCACGCAAGGTTGGCCTTCGGCAGGACGCTTCCGAGCTTTATGTATTTGTCAGGGTCACTGATGTTCTCCTTGCTGACCTGGCCGTTTTCATTTATATAAATCATCCCGTTGCTGTCTCTCCTGAGGTCCACAAGGGAGTACAGGTCTCCGAGGGAACCGCCCTCGCGGAGAATGAAGTGGGCCTGGTCGAGGCCTTCCATGTCAAGCTGCGGAATGTCGAGATGCACTCCTTCCACCACGACATCGTCGGCAAGGGAGAGAATCTTGTTGTGGTTGGTTGAGAAAGTGAAGTTGCTGTTCCAGTTGAATATGCCCCAGGTATTGTCGAATCCGAGGGCGAGCTCGACGCCGTTGTTGAGGACGCTTCCTGACTGCACATACATGTTGGACCAGCCTGAGCCGACGGAAATCTTCGGGTCGAAGGTCTGGTTGAATGTCAGGGCGTGGTAATATGTAGCGTCAAGATTGAAATACCTGAGGAAACGCATGGTGAGTCCGACTTCCCACGATGATGTCCTCTCGGGCTTGAGGTTGTAGAGAGGATACTGCGTCTGGGTGTTCCATGAAGTGTTGTCCGAGTTCCATGAATACTGCGGGTTGGCGATGAATCTTTCGAATGCCACGCCGACGGATGCGTAAGAACCGCGGATCTTTACATATTCAAGGAGTTCCGGCATATTGCCGATGACCTCCGACAGCACAATGGAAGCTCCGACCGAAGGATAGAAGAATGACTTCTGGTGTGAATTCGGGCCGGCGAGCTGGGACGGCCAGTCATTTCTGCCTGTAAAGGTGAGATAATATGCGCCCTTGAATCCTATTTCGGCTGAAGCGAATACGGACTGTGTCTGTTCCCTCCATCCCGACTGAAGGCGTGATGTGCGGGACTGGCTGAGGTTCATGACAT
Source organism: Candidatus Cryptobacteroides gallistercoris (assembly GCA_017694835.1). Classification (GTDB taxonomy): domain Bacteria; phylum Bacteroidota; class Bacteroidia; order Bacteroidales; family UBA932; genus Cryptobacteroides; species Cryptobacteroides gallistercoris. Next base: position 19,120 of record JADIMJ010000084.1, on the reverse strand, counting down.
TGAAGACATTGGCAAGTCCGGCACGCTCTCCTTCGGTTGAACCGTCGGAAATCGGTCCCCTCACCTGCAGGAGATCAGACCTCATGTCCGTGAATGAAGCACCGGCAGTGGCCTGCAGGCTCCAGTCGTCCCATGTCTTGTTGATGTTCACAAGCAGGTCCCCGTATATCTGCTTGTCGTCAGTCTCGGCTATCGAGTAAAGGCCTCTCTCCGACAGGTCGGTGAGGGTATTGTTGGTGGAAGCATAGTACTTCTCGGTATACTCGTTGTGCGAGTTGTCTATCCTGATTCGTCCCGATACGCTGAGCCAGTCGAGTATCTGATATGAAAGACCTGCATTGAGCATATAGCGGTCCTTCTTGTTCTCGCGGAGGTTGCGGTAGTTGATCCAGTACGGGTTCTGCATGGTCAGTCCGGCCGCCCCGACAGGCCAGTACTGGGTATAAAGATTTCTTGAAGGATCCCACCTCTCATACATCCTGATGTCCTCCCAGTCATTTCCCCTCGGGAAAAGATAGGCCCCCACTATAGGGTTGCTGTAGGTACCCTGGTTGGTCATGTTGCGGTCTTCCTGCAAGATGTAGCTTGCACCTATGTCAAATTTCATCTTGTCATTGAAGAATGATGTGGTGTTCCTGAAAGTGAAATTGTATCTGTCGTATCTGTTGTTCGGCACGACTCCCCTTGAATTGACGGCTGCTGCGGAAAGATAGAGCTGGTTCTTTTCTGTCCCTGTGGAGAATGACACACTCTCCGTGCCTGTCACACCCGTCTGGAAATAATCTTTCGCGGGGTCATAGCCGTAATTGTTCCAGCCGCTCATCCTGTTGCCCCAGCTGTAGTATCCGGCTCCAGCCGAAGACTGGAGGTTTCCGGTGCCGTAGGTATTCTGGAAACGGGGAAGCACGAACGGAGTGAATATCTCCGTGTTGCTGGAAATTGTGACAGACGTCTTTCCTGCCTGTCCCTGTTTCGTCGTGATGACAATGGCACCGTTGGCCGCATCCGAGCCATAGAGGGCGGCAGCGGCGGCACCTGTCAGGACCGTCATAGACTCGATGTCCTCGGGGTTGATGTCGGCTATAGGGTCAGTGGCACCCTGCGAGCCGAACTCGGTGCCTGCGGACTTTGCCATGGTGTACATAGGCACACCGTCGATGACATAGAGGGCATTGGATGACTGCTCAATGGATTTCTGGCCACGCATGATGACCTTGGAGGCACCTCCGACTCCGGAAGAGGAGGCATTGATGACAAGGCCTGCGACTTTTCCGTTGAGGGAATTGACGAAGTTTGCATCCTTGTTGGCAAGCAGTTCATCCGACTTGACTTCCTGTACATTATAGGACAGGGCCTTCTCTGCCCTTCTGATGCCGAGGGCGGTGACCACAGTCCCTTCCATCATGATGGAATCGTCCTCGAGAGTGACATTGAATACTCTCCTGCTTCCGATCGGATATTCGGCTGTCTTGTATCCGAGACAGGTGAATTCAAGCACGGCCGAATCCATGCCGTCAGGAAGGACAAATGAGAATTTTCCGTCAAGGTCTGTGCTTGCACCGATGGTTGTCCCCTTGATAAGCACGCCCACGCCGATAACAGGGATACCGTACGAGTCAATGACCGTTCCGGAAATCACATTGCCTTCGGGAGATGTGCTTTCCTCCTGTCCCTGACTGCGGGAAATATAGACATTGTTGCCCTGAATGTCCCAGACTATGTCCTTGCCTCCGAACATCTTGTCAAGAACGGCAGCGACAGGCTGGTTCTCGGCGTCAACGCTTACTGGCATATCCATATCAACCTGGTCCATCAGGAAAAGATAGTCCGACTGCTGCTCAAGGGCCTCAATCACCTTGTGAAGTGGAGCATTGTCCATCTTCAGGGTGATTCCGTCCTGAGCATATGCCGCAAGCGGAGAGAAAACCGCCGCGGCCGCTGTCACCAGCAGCAGTCTGAAGATTTTGATTAACAGACTTTTGTTCATAGACATTAATGAATTATTAGTTTTATTACAGTATTATCTCAGAAAACAATATGTGGGAATACAGTGCCCGTCACCGGATTATCACAGTGCCCGTCTCGAAATTGCGTTCCCAGCTGAAGTCGCTGGCCTTCGACAGCACTCCAAGGGCATGGTCAAGGCCTTCCGACACCCTTATCTTACCCCATGTGTACCCTATGGCAGGCATCTGTTCTCTTTCAATTATTATGTCCACATCAAAAAGGAGCTCGAACTTGCGCATGAGTTCGTCGAACGGCACTCCGGCGACATCAACAAGTCCTCTTGTCCAGCATTCCACACTGCCGGGGTCCTTTATCCTGGACATAGTGAAGGATTCGCCGTCAGTGCTTATCATCTCGTTCGGCTTCAGGAGATATTCTGAATCATCTTCCGGAAGCAGGCTTTTCACTTTGACCGAACCGCGCAGCAAAGCCGCGGAGAAACGGCCGGCCCCGCTGTCGACAGTCACATTGAATTTTGTCCCGAGCACTGTGATTACAGAAGCAAAAGTCTCCACATTGAAAGGCCGCTTCCCGTCCCTTGCCACATCGAACATGGCTTCTCCTGAAATCAGGCGGACAGTCCTGTCCTTTCCGGAAAATACGGCAGGATATTCTATCTCCGTTCCGGCATTGAGCCACATTGAAGTCCCGTCACTGAGCACAAGCTCCATGCTTTTCCCCGCGGGAACCCTGACGGTCTGGAACTGGCCGGACAGCCTGTCGCCGGCGACATGGTATGAAACAAGGGATGACACCACGGCGACGAATGCCACAGCGGCAGCAACGGACACAGCGGCGAGAATTTTCCTGAGCGGAGACCTCGTGAAAGGCCGCCCGCCCCGGCCGGCAGGGACAGCGGGCCTGGAATCAGGACGGCCGGCGTCCACGGCCTCATCGCCGTGCATGACCATACCTATATATAATAGGTGGGCATCATTGAACTCTTTTGCCCTGCTGCCGTCGGCATCATCCGCAAGCCATTGCTGCACAGCAAGTTCCTCTTCCTGAGAGACCGTGCATCTGAAGTATCTTATGAGAAGATATGGGTCCATGTTAAAAATTTGACATGATATAGACACCTGAAGTTCGTCTGCGGACTCCATAAAATTGCAATTTTTTACAAAAAAGTCTATATTTGCCATGATGTAGAAACATGATGTAGAAATTTAAGACAATCTTATGACGGAAACACAGAAGAAAAGGCATTCTCCCCTGACCTGGGTCCCGAGCGCATATTTCGCGATGGGAATGCCGTTCGTTATTCTCAACATGGTGTGCGTGCTGATGTTCAAGGGGCTCGGAATCGAGGACAGCCAGATTGCCTTGTGGACATCCGTCATCATGTTCCCATGGACAATAAAGTTCCTGTGGAGCCCGTTCCTTGAAATTTTCAAGACAAAGAAATTCTTCGTCGTCACGACGCAGCTGATTTCAGGAGTGGGGTTCGGCCTTGTTGCACTGGCGCTGCATCTTGACCATTTCTTCGCAATATCCATTGCCATACTTGCCGTCATCGCCCTCAGCGGGGCCACCCATGACATTGCCCTCGACGGCCTTTACATGGCGGAACTCAGCAAGACGGACCAGGCCAAATACATCGGGTGGCAGGGTGCCTTCTATAATCTTGCCAAGCTCATAGCCACAGGCCTCCTTGTCTATATTGCAGGCGTACTCATAAACCACTACGAGGCATCCGGAGCCACCAACCAGGAGGCTGCGCTGCCTGCATGGACTGTCATAATGCTTGCCTGCTGTGCCATTCTGGTGCTGCTGAGCATCTGGCACAGGATAATACTGCCGTCAAGCCAAAAGGAAAACACCGCAGCCGTCAGGTCTTCGTCGGAAATAATGAAAGAACTCGGGGAAGTCATCAGGGACTTCTTCACAAAGAAGCACATTTGGCTGTACATAGCCTTCATCATACTGTACAGGCTGGGAGAGGGATTCGTCATCAAGATTGTGCCGCTCTTCCTCAAGGCAGACAGGGCCGTCGGAGGCCTGGGGCTCAGCGAACAGCAGATAGGAGTCTACTACGGGTCATTCGGAGCCGCGGCCTTTGTAATCGGGTCACTCCTCGCAGGATATTATATCGCGCACCTCGGCCTGAAGAAAGCGCTCTTCTCACTAGTGTGCATTTTCAACATTCCGTTCCTGGTATATACATTCCTCGCATGGATGCAGCCTGAATCTATCTGGCTCATCGGAGGGGGAATTGTCCTTGAGTACTTCGGATATGGATTCGGATTTGTGGGGCTGACCCTTTTCATGATGCAGCAGGTGGCTCCTGGAAAGCACCAGATGGCCCACTATGCATTTGCATCAGGCATCATGAACCTGTCCGTGATGGTGACCGGCGCCGTATCAGGCTTCCTCAGCGATGCCTTCGGATACAAGATTTTCTTCGCTGTGGTGATGATAGCAGTCATCCCGGTATTCATAATGACCAAATTCCTGCCTTTCACTTATCCGGACAATGCGGCAAAGGAAAGCAAATGACATTAAATAACGACAATAAATGGAAAACAAAATCAAAATCGCCGGCAATCCCCTTCCCGGGATGCCATGGGAAGACAGGCCTGCAGGCAGGTCTGATGTAATGTGGAGATATTCGGCCAATCCTGTGATTCCACGCAATCTTCTTCCTGATTCCAACAGTATATTCAATTCTGCAGTTGTTCCTTTCAAGGACGGTTATGCGGGAGTGTTCCGCGTAGACGACACCAACATCAGGATGACCCTTCATGTCGGCTTCTCGAAGGACGGACTCAAGTGGGACCTCAACCCGGAGCCCCTCAGGTTCCAGTGCGACATCCCTGAAGTCGGAGAGTGGGTATACGGCTACGACCCGCGCGTATGCAAGATTGAAGACAAATATTTCGTCACATGGTGCAACGGCTACCACGGCCCTACAATAGGCGTGGCATGGACAGAGGATTTCAAGACTTTCCACCAGCTGGAAAATGCATTCCTCCCGTACAACCGCAACGGGGTGCTCTTCCCGCGCAAGATCAACGGGCGCTATGCCCTCCTTTCCCGTCCGAGCGACACAGGACATACTCCTTTCGGCGACATATTCTATTCAGAGTCCCCTGACCTCGAGTTCTGGGGCAGGCACCGTTTCGTGATGGGGCCGTCTCCATTTGAAAAGAGCGCATGGCAGTGCTGCAAGATAGGCGCAGGCCCTATCCCTATCGAGACTTCCGAGGGATGGCTCATGTTCTATCACGGAGTGCACCGCACATGCCAGGGATACAACTATTCTTTCGGCTCGGCCCTTCTTGACCTTGACCAGCCGTGGAAAGTGATTGCACGCACCGGCCCATACCTCCTTCATCCTGAGACTCTTTACGAGTGCACCGGAGATGTGCCTAACGTGACATTCCCATGTGCAGCCCTTCATGACCCTGAGACAGGCAGGGTGGCCGTATACTACGGATGCGCTGACACTGTCGTAGGAATCGCCTTCGGATACATTCCTGAAATCATCGACTTCACGAAGAAGACGAGCATTCTCTGAAATTGAAATCAGACAGGCCCTTTGCCTGAGGCAGACAGCAGATTTGCCGCAGGCGGGGTCTTTCCATAAATACTGAACTGATGACCAGAACACTTGCAGCCACATTGGCAAAAATTGCAGCCGTAGCCGCAGCATTCCTCGCTGCCGCAGGAACGGCATCGGCAATCAGCGGCACGGCAGCCGCCGAAGACGGAAAAGTAACCGGATATGTGGACCCGTTCATCGGAACTACCAATTTCGGGACAACAAATCCGGGAGCAGTCTGCCCCAACGGAATGATGTCCGTATCCCCATTCAATGTGATGGGGTCGGAACTGAATGTCTACGACAAGGACAGCCGCTGGTGGTCTACTCCCTATTGCTTTGAAAACAAATTCTTCACGGGATTCTCACATGTGAATCTCAGCGGAGTCGGATGCCCTGAACTCGGGGCATTGCTGACGATGCCGACTTCCGGACCTCTCCAGGTCGACTACAGGCTATACGGCTCCGAATATTCCGAAGAAGACGCCGAGCCGGGCTATTATACCAATCTGCTGACAGCATATGGCATCAGGACAGAGGTGACTGCGACTGACAGGACTTCCGCCGAGCGCTATACCTTCCCTGCCGGCAAAGCAAACATCCTGCTCAATCTCGGAGAAGGACTGACCAACGAGACCGGGGCATGGGTAAGAAAAGTCAGCGACACGGAAATAGAAGGCATGAGGCTTCTCGGCACCTTCTGCTACAATCCGCAGGCCGTGTTCCCCATCTACTTTGTGATGAGAGTCAGCAAGACACCTGCTGAAAGCGGTTACTGGAAGAAACAGAGGCCGATGACAGGAGTGGAGGCCGAGTGGACCCCGGACAACGGCAAATACAAGCTGTACACAAGATACGGCCGCGACATGGCCGGTGACGACATAGGCTACTGGTTCACTTTCGACGCTGAGGAAGGAGAACAGATTGAAGTGCAGATGGGCGTGTCATTCGTAAGCACGGAGAATGCGAGGGAGAACCTTGATGCTGAGCAGGACGGCTTCAATTTTGACAAAGTCAGGGCTGAGGCAGCCGGCAAATGGGAGTCCGACCTCTCCAGGATAAAGGTGAGCGGCGGCAGCGAAAGAGACCTGACGGTATTCTACACAGCTCTTTATCATGCCCTCATACATCCGAACATACTCAACGATGTGAACGGAGAATACCCTCTGATGGAAAATGACGGAGTGGGCACCGTCGAGGAAGGACATACCAGATACACTGTATTCTCTCTCTGGGACACCTACCGCAACCTGCACCAGCTCATGACCCTTGTATGGCCGGACAGGCAGATAGACATGGTAAGGTCCATGATAGGGATATACGAGGAATGGGGCTGGATGCCGAAATGGGAGCTCTACGGAAGGGAAACCTTCACAATGGAGGGAGACCCAGCCATTCCTGTCATAGCCGACACCTGGTTCAAGGGACTGAAGGACTTTGACATACAGACAGCATGGGAGGCTTTCGTGAAATCTGCCGACACTCCAGGGGCACAGAACAGGATGCGTCCTGATGTGGACCCGTACATCTCTGAAGGATATATTCCGCTCGGTGTATATTCAGCCGACCTTTCCGGAGACAATGCCGTGTCCCACGCCCTTGAATACTATATTGCCGACCACGCCCTGTCCCTGCTCGCCGATTCCCTCGGACACAAGGATGAGGCTGAGAAATACAGGCAGCGCTCACTCGGCTACAGACATTACTGGTGCCCGGAATACGGCACGCTCAGGCCGCTGATGAAAGACGGGACTTTCTACTCGCCGTTCAATCCGCGCCAGGGAGAAAACTTCGAGACGGCGCCGGGATTCCATGAGGGAAGCGCATGGAACTACACATTCTATGTTCCTCACGACGTGAAAGGCCTTGCCAGGCTCATGGGCGGGCAGAAAAAATTCGTCGACAAGCTCCAGATGGTGTTTGACGAGGGTCTGTACGACCCGGCCAACGAACCGGACATAGCATACGCATATCTGTTCAGCTATTTCAAGGGACAGGAATGGAGGACGCAGGAGCAGGTGGCAAGGCTGCTCGACACATATTACAGGCCGGAGCCTGACGGAATCCCGGGGAACGACGACACAGGCACAATGTCGGCCTGGGCAGTGTTCTCAATGATGGGCTTCTATCCTGACTGTCCTGGCGAGCCGCACTACACTTTCACGACTCCGAGATTCGAGAAGGTGGAAATCACGCTTGACCCGAAATATTCAGGCAATGACAGGCTCGTCATCACCAGGACTCCTGGGGATGAGATGAAATACATCGACGGCATCACTGTCGGCGGCAAGAAATACGGCAGCTACAGGATTGACCACAAGACACTCACAGGCAGCGGGGAAATCGATTTCCGCCTCCGCACGACCCGCGGCAGATAAGACTGAAACACGATAAGACATCACCGATATTCATAACATAATAAAAATAACCACAGCGATGAAATATTCATTTCTGACAATCCCGGCGGTTGCCGCTCTCTGTCTCATGGGGACAGGATGCACCCAAGGCTCCGCCGACGAAAGCTACACCAGCTATGTGAACACAAAAATCGGTACCGGAGGCCACGGACATGTATTTGTCGGGGCAAATGTCCCGTTCGGACTTGTCCAGCTCGGACCTACCAGCATCCCGCAGACCTGGGACTGGTGCTCCGGTTACCATGAAAGCGACTCTACGGTAATCGGATTCTCCCACACCCACCTGAGCGGCACCGGAATCGGAGACCTCTTTGACATCACGGTAATGCCTGTCATCGGCGAAGTGACATATGCACGCGGCACTGAAGATGCCCCTCAGTCCGGACTCTGGTCATACGCGGACAGGACCAGGGAAGTCAGCCGTCCGGGATACTACTCCGTACCTCTTGAAAGATATGGCATCACGGCTGAACTGACTGCGACAAAGAGAGTCGGTCTCCACAAGTATACCTTCCCGGCTTCAGAAGAGGCAGCAATCGTATTTGACCTTGAGAACGGCGGATGCTGGGACAAGGCCACGGAAGTTCACATCGAGGCTGTCGGCGACAATGCCGTCAAGGGATGGAGATACTCTGAAGGCTGGGCAAAGGACCAGAAGATATATTTCACCGCCGAATTCTCCAAGCCGTTCGACAGCTTTGAGGTCTGCGGGGAGAACAGCATGTACGGCAGGGCATCATTCAAGACAACCGAAGGCGAGGAAATAATGCTGAAAGTCGCCCTCTCCCCTGTCAGCACAGAGGGTGCGCAGGCCAACATGACCGCTGAACTCGCAGGCTGGGACTTTGATGCCGTAGCCAAGGCCGCCGACAAGGCATGGAATGAGGAGCTGTCAAAGATCAGGATTGAGACAGACGACGAGCAGGCAAGGGAAATCTTCTATACGGGACTGTACCATACCATGATTGCCCCGTCGGTATTCTGCGACGTAAATGGTGACTACCGCGGAGCCGACGGCAAGATGCACGCCAACGACGGATTCACCAATTACACGACATTCTCACTCTGGGACACCTACAGGGCTGCGATGCCTCTGATGACAATCATTCATCCTGAGAAAATGAATGACATGGTCAACACCATGCTGCACATCTATCAGCAGCAGGGCAAGCTTCCGGTATGGCATCTCATGGGCTGCGAGACCGACTGCATGGTCGGCAATCCGGGCATTCCGCCTGTTGCTGACGCCATCCTCAAAGGCTACGACGGCTTTGACAAGCAGCTTGCGCTTGAAGCCATGAAGGCATCGGCTGTCACTCCTGACAGGGGACAGGACCTCAGGATGAAGTACGGCTACATCCCTTGCAACAAGATGTATGAATCAGTTGCCTTCGACATGGAATACGCCATAGCAGACTGGGCCCTTGCCCAGGCGGCGAAGGAACTCGGAGACGAGGAGGCATACAGCCATTTCCTTGAAAGGAGCCGTTCATACAAGAATTTCTTCGACCCTGAGACAGGCTTCATGAGAGGCAAGGACGACAAGGGCAATTTCCGCACTCCGTTCAGTCCGTTCTCTTCTTCACACCGTGAGGACGACTACTGCGAAGGAAACGCATGGCAGTACACATGGCTCGTGCCGCACGACTTTGAGGGCCTCGTGGAGTGCTTCGGGTCCAAGGAAGCCTTCCTCAAGAAACTCGACGAACTTTTCACAGTCTCGTCTGAAATCGAAGGAGGGAACACCTCTCCTGACATTTCCGGCCTCATAGGACAGTATGCGCACGGAAACGAGCCGAGTCACCACATCATCTATTTCTACACGATGGCCGGACAGCCGTGGAAAGCGGCAGACAGGGTGCGCGAAGTGCTCAGCATGCTGTATCATGATGCCCCTGACGGACTTTCAGGCAATGAGGACGTGGGACAGATGTCATCCTGGTACATCCTTTCTTCTCTCGGCTTCTATCAGGCGGAGCCTGCAGGAGGAAGATACTGGTTCGGGTCCCCACTCTTCGACAAGGCTGAAATCAAGACGGAAGGAGGCACATTTACAGTCATAGCCGAGAACAACAGCGCGGAAAACAAATATATCCAGAAAGTCATGCTCAACGGACAGGAATACAGGAAGCCTTATGTCGACTTTGCCGACATCAAGGCCGGAGGCGAGCTTGTCCTGACCATGGGCAGCACACAGTCCGTCTGGTACTGATAATGGGAGAGAATGGGATTTCTGCCCGGGAATTCGGAAGAATCTTTCTGAAATACAGGGAGAAATACATAGCAATAGCACGCTCTTACGTTAGAGATGAACTGGCAGCCGAAGATATTGTCTCCGGCTGCTTTGTCTCTTTTTGGGAAAACAGGAAGAAAATCGGACCGACGGAATCACCGCATGCATACCTTCTGCAATCAGTAAAGAACAGGTCTGTCAACTGGCTTCGGGACAATGCAAGGAGGATGAAAATCAACGAGGAACAGAGACAGTTGACAATGAACTGCATAAATGTGATGGAAAAGGAGGAACTCGGGCCTGTCTTCAAGGCAGAAATTGCCGACATCTTCAGACGGCTCCTGGAGAGGATGCCGGAAATGACAAGACAGATATTCTGTTCAAGCCGGTTTGAAGACCTGACCTATGAAGAAATCGCAGCCAAATACAATGTTTCGCCAAGAAAAGTCAAGAGAGAGATTCAGACGGTGCTTGCCATGATGAGAAAATCCCTCAAAGACTATCTTCCAATGCTTCTGATGCCCATTCTGGCACTGTTTCTGTAGAATGGGGGCGAATTTTTTGTACATTTGTGTAAAAATACAGACAATGAAAAAGACTTTTTTTGCTCTTGCCCTGCTGATTCTTTCAGGAAGCGCCTTTGCTGCCGAAGATTCGCCTCTATGGCTGAGGAAGAACAGCATTTCTCCTGACGGGAAACAGATTGCATTCTGCTATGGAGGAGACATTTTCACTGTCCCGGCAGAAGGCGGGCAGGCCAGACAGATAACTTCAAACGCCGCCTACGACTCCGACCCCCTGTGGACTCCCGACGGCAGATACATAGTATTCAGTTCATACAGGGACAAGACAAAAGACATCTTCCGTACCCAGGCCACAGGTGGTGTTCCAGAAAGGATAACGGATTACCCGGGGAACGAGACTCCCCTTGCCGTCCTTCCGGACGGAAGCATAATTTTCACTGCCAATCTGCAGCCTGACGCCTCCTACGGGGATTTCCCGGGCACAGCCCAGGTCTATCTGGTAAAGAATCCCGGAGAAAGGCCGGCCCAAGTCACTTCCCTTCCGGTTTCAGCAATCAGCGTCAGCGGGAACGGCTCAGTCCTGTACGAAGACTGGAAAGGATATGAGGACCCGTTCAGAAAGCACCATACTTCTTCTGTAACAAGGGACATCTGGCTGTATACGCCTGCAGCTGACATGCAGGAAAACAAAAAGGACGCTTCTGCAGCAAAGGAGCGTACGCATTTCACCATCAGCGGGCAGGGCACTTTCACAAAACTCTCGCAGTTCAGGGGGGAAGACAGGAATCCGGTATTCGCGTCAGACGGAGACACATTCTACTGGCTCAGCGAGCAGGACGGCACATCAAACGTATACATGAGCTCAGTTTCAGCCCCAGGGAAAAGCACGCAGCTCACATTCTTCACCGGACATCCTGTAAGATATCTCTCATCATCGGATGAAGGTCTCCTGTCATTCTCATGGAACGGGGAACTCTATACCATGAAAGCCGGAGAGGAACCGGAGAAGGTCAATGTCAGCATAATTGCGGACAACAACGAGAGGGAAAGCATATGCACCACCATTTCAGGCGGAGCCACTGACCTTGCAGTATCCCCTAACGGGAAAGAAGTCGCAGTGGTGGCGAGGGGCGACGTGTATGTGGCATCGATTGAATTCGGCACCACAAGACGCATAACCGATACTCCGGAGCAGGAAAGGGACATATGCTTTTCCCCTGACGGAAAGACACTTTACTACTCTTCCGAGCGTGACGGACACTGGGCAATATACTCCGCCGCTCTTGCCGGAAAAGACGACAAATACTTCACCTATTCCGTGAATTTCGAGGAAAAGCAGGTGACGGACCCGGGACAGACATGTTTCCAGCCGTCAGTGTCGCCTGACGGCAAATGGCTTGGATTCCTGAGGGACAGGACGGAAATAGTAATAAAGGACATCAGGTCCGGTAAGGAGAAATCCCTTCTGAAGAATGTCAATTATTCATACACCGACGGGGACCAGAGCTTCGCATGGAGCCCTGACAGCCGCCGTCTGCTCTGCAACTGGCAGGGCAACGGAGGATGGAACAACGAAGACATCGCCCTGATTGACATCGAAACAGGAGAAGTGACCGACCTTACCCAGAGCGGATATACAGACGCCGCATTCAGATGGGCGATGAAAGGCAAGGCCATGACATGGATGTCGGACAGGGCCGGATACCGCAGCCACGGAAGCTGGGGAGCGGAATACGACATATATGCCATGTTCTTCGACGGAAAGACATTCCGTGAATTCACCAGGGACAAGGAAGAAGACGAGATGGAGAAGCTCCTTGCCACAGAAAAAGATGCGAAGAAGGAAGCCAAAGATTCCGTAAAGGCCGAGAAAAAGCCGGAGAAGACCGTACTTGACCTCGGCAACAGGGAAGACCGCACAATCCGCCTGACAAGATTTTCAGGCAGACTCTCAGACCACTATCTCAAGCAGGACGGAAGCAAGCTCTACTATATCACAAGGCTTGAGAAAAGCATGGACCTCTGCGTGCTCGACATCAAGGAAGCAAGCATAAGCGTACTTGTCAGGAATGTAACCGGAGGCCTTTACCCTGACGCGGAAGACAAATGGCTGTATGTACTCGGAAGAAGCGGGCTGTCCAGAATCAACATGGACTCCGGGGCAAAGGAGGCGATAGCCTTTGCCGGGGAATTCGACTACAGGCCGCGCCTCGAGAGAGAATACATTTTCAATCATGTATGGAAGCAGGTCCAGGACAAATTCTACGATGCTGACATACATGGCATAGACTGGGAAGGATACCGTGAGGCGTACTCAAGGTTCCTCCCCCACATCAGCAACAATTTCGACTTCCAGGAACTGCTGTCGGAAATGCTCGGGGAACTCAACGGTTCGCACACCGGGGCAAGATATTATTATCGCTCCGGCTTGAATCTCGGAACCCTGGGGCTTCTCTATGACCGGGAATACGAAGGGGACGGGCTCAGGATACAGGAAGTGCTCAAGGGAGGACCTGTGGCTGTCGCAGACCCTGAAGTCAAGGCAGGAGACATCATAGAGGCCATCAACGGCAAGGAGATCAGAGCCGGGGAAAACTGGCTTCCCCTTCTGACCATGAAGGCCGGGGACAAAGTCCTCCTCAGCATCAGAAAGAACGGGAAAAAGAGCGAAGGAATCTATGTGGAGGCAGGCTACTCCGACCAGGAGCTGCTGTACAGGAGATGGGTAAGACAGCGTGAAGACATGGTGAGGGAACTTTCCGGAGGCCGTGTGGGATATGTTCATGTCGCCGGGATGGATTCCGAGAGCTTCAGGAACGTGTATTCAAAGCTTCTCGGCAAATACAGGACCTGCGAGGCCGTCATCGTAGACACCCGACACAACGGGGGAGGCTGGCTTCATGACGACCTGGCCACCCTGCTTGACGGCAAGGCATACATCAGATTCGAGCCCCGGGGCCAATACATCGGCACAGAGCCTTACAGCAAATGGACCAAGCCATCCTGCGTGCTCATCGGAGAAGACAATTATTCGGATGCATCCGGATTCCCGTATGTCTACAAGACTCTCGGTATAGGGAAACTGATAGGAGCACCTGTGCCGGGGACCATGACGGCAGTATGGTGGGAGCAGCAGATTGACCCTACTCTTGTATTCGGAATACCTCAGGTAGGCGCCATAGGAATAAAGGAAGGCAGATATCTTGAGAATCTTCAGGTCGAGCCTGACATCCTCATCTACAATGACCCAGCCTCAGTGCTCAACGGCAGGGACCCGCAGCTTGAGAAAGCGGTGGAAGAGATGCTCAAAGAAATCAATTGAACCAGTTAAAGATCACATATTCTGACAGATAATCCTAATGCCATGGACAGAAAAGTTGTCATTATACCTACATACAACGAAAAGGAAAACATCGAGAAAATCATCAGGGCGGTATTTGCCCTTGACGGCTTTTACAATATACTCGTGATAGAAGACGGCTCTCCGGACGGGACAGGCCAGATAGTCAAAAGGCTCCAGGCCGAATTCCCCGAGCGTCTGTTCATGATAGAACGTTCAGGCAAGCAGGGACTCGGCACCGCCTATCTGACAGGGTTCAAGTGGTCGATAGAGAAAGGGTACGACTATATATTCGAAATGGACGCGGACTTCTCGCACAATCCGGAAGACCTGCCGAAGCTCTATGAGGCATGCAGCACAGGAGGGGCCGACCTTGCGATAGGCTCCAGATACTGCGACGGAATAAGTGTGATAAACTGGCCCATAGGCCGCGTCATCATGTCATACTATGCTTCTGTCTATGTAAGGAAGGTACTGGGCATGAAAGTATACGACACCACGGCGGGATTCAAGTGCTACAAGAGGAAAGTTCTCGAGACCATCGACCTTGACAAAGTCAGGATGAAAGGGTACGGCTTCCAGATTGAAATGAAATATACGACATTCCGTCTCGGATTCAAAATCAGGGAAGTACCGATTATTTTCGTGGACAGGAAGGAAGGCACATCCAAGATGAGCAGCAGCATCTTCGGCGAAGCATTCTGGGGTGTGCTCAAAATGAGACTGCGCAAGATAAGGCCCCGCCGGGCTTCGGAGAACGCCTGACGGACTGACTGGAGCCATGGACTATTTTCTTCATAATGCCACTATCGTCACCGGAAGCCATGCCGGGACGGGCAGCATTGCGATTACCGGGAAACGCATCAGCGGCATCTGGACCAGGGACAACGGACTTGCCGTCTCAGAGAATGGACTTGCCGTCTCAGAGACCGGACAGCCGGTCACATGGGAAAACCTTCCTGATGCCATATCATCGGGCCATCCGGGCTGCCGCATACTGGACCTGACAGGAAAACTGGCCTTTGCCGGCGGAATAGATGCGCATGTACATTTCAGGGAACCGGGGATGACACATAAGGGCGACATGGAAAGCGAGTCTCTCGCTGCCGTCCTCGGAGGCGTGACATCGTTCATCGACATGCCGAATACCAGCCCTCCCGCCACATCGGCGGACAGGCTTGCAGAAAAGCTTGCGCTTGCCGGGGGACGCTGCCATGCCAACTACGGCTTCCATATCGGCGCTTCCGACGGGAACCTCGCCCATATAAGAGCTCTGCTGCACAATGGATACTCCGGAGGAGAGAACTGCGGAGTGACACCGGAGGACTTCGGGGGCATAAAGATTTTCATGGGCTCGTCCACAGGGAACATGCTTGTGGATGACAATGAGACACTGGACGGATTTTTCAGGGAGAAAAGCAAGATAATTCTTGTCCACAGCGAAGACGAGACCATAATCAGGAAAAATCTTGCCGATGCGGAAGCAATATATGGGGAAGACATCCCTTTCAGCGCCCACAAGGACATAAGGAGCAGGGCGGCATGCATAAAATCCACTGCGAAGGCACTTGAACTGGCCATGAAATACGGGACCAGGCTTCATGTCCTGCATGTATCCACCCGCGAGGAAGTCGAAATGATAAGGGCAGCGAAGGCCTACAATCCGGGCATTACGGCGGAGACTTCGGCCAATTATCTGTGGTTCAGTTCGGAAGACTACGACAGAATGGGCAGCAGACTGAAATGCAACCCTTCCGTAAAAGACCCGGAGGACCGGGCCGCTCTCAGGAAGGCTCTCGCGGACGGCGTCATAGACACCATAGGGTCCGACCATGCGCCTCATCTTGCAGCAGAAAAAGACAGGAAATATCTCTCAGCCCCGTCAGGCCTCCCTTCGATAAGGCAGACTCTGCCCGTACTGCTGACACTGGCTGCGGAAGAAGGGCTGGCTGCGGAAAGAATCGCGTCCGCCTTTTCAGAGAAAGCGGCCGCAATGTTCGGAATCAGGGACAGAGGTTTCCTTAAGCCCGGATATTATGCAGACATAACCGTTGCGGACCCCGATGCAGAAAGGTCCGTTTCACAGGAAGCCGAAGGCTACAGATGCGGATGGACACCTTACGGAGGCGTCAGGCTCAAGGGAACAGTGGAGACTGTGTTCGTCAACGGGAAGCCGGCAGTCATCGGCGGTGCGGCTGCAGACGGCAATCACCCGTACGGTGAAAAACTGGCATTCATATGAACCGGATTCTGACATATACGGTATCCGTTCTGGCGATTGTACTGTGGGGGATTTCTTATATCTGGATCAACAGGCTCATCTCGCTGGAAATTCCCGTGACATATTTTGTCTTCGTCAGAATACTCCTTGCCGGCACCGTGCTGCTCGTGCTCAATGCGGCCACGGGAAAGATTACCCCAATCCGCAGGGCTGATCTTCCGAAGTTCCTTCTGCTTGCATTCTGCGAGCCTTTCGTATATTTCATCTGCGAATCCCTCGGGATAAAGGAGACAGGTTCCCCTACCCTGAGCGCAATGATAATTGCCACTATCCCGCTGTTCTCCACAGGAGCAGGAATCCTTTTCTTCAGGGAAAGAATCAGCAGAATGAACATTGCGGGAATCTTCATTTCACTCGCCGGAATTGCCCTCGTCGTCATGGAGAAAGGCTCACTGGGCGAACATTTCATATTCGGCATCCTCCTGCTGCTGATTGCAGTCATCAGCGAAGTGGGGCATGCTTCGCTCACGAAAAGCCTGTCAGGCAACTATACAAGCCAGACCATCGTCATGTATCAGTTTCTGATAGGCTCCGTCTACCTGCTTCCTCTCTTCCTCTTCAAAGGACTTGACGGGTTCTCCTGCGAAAAATACATGAGCATTGAAGTATGGTATCCCATTGTCTGCCTCGGGGTATTCTGTTCCAGCATGGCATTTTCCCTGTGGGTCAGCACCATCAAGAACCTCGGCGTGGCCAAGTCAAGCATATTCTCAGCGCTGATTCCTGTAGTGGCAGCCATAGCCGCCTGGGTGCTCGGCCATGAAGCCCTTTCCATGAGGCAGTTCGCCGGCATACTGATATCAGCAGCCGGCGTAATCATGTCGCAGTATACTATAAAAAAATGAATTATTTCCTGTCCTGCTGACGGGGCCTGTCATTTGAGGTCTGCTGACCCTTCTCCCGGACATTATTCTGTTCAGGGCGGTATTCCCGGGCCATAGACTCGTATTCCTCTACGGTTATCATCCTGCAGGTACCGTTGAAGACGGAATCAAGCTCCACGATAAGTTTCCTTACCTTCAGATTGCCGTCTACTGAACATCCGGCCTTGAGTGAAGTAGTGTCCTTTATGATGAGATTGCCGCCTACTTTCCCCCAGATGTCGATATTGCTGCACACTATGTCTCCCTTCACCTCCGCCGTCTCCCCTACCACGACTTTGCCGTCCGTATACAGCTTGCCCTCGAAGCATCCGTCCACCCTGATGTCCGATGACGACCTCATCTCCCCGGTGATGGAAGTACCGGATGATATTCTGCTGACAGAATTGATATTGACCTGCGGTTCAGACTTTGCCATAATTGATTTCCGTTTTATGAATTTCATATCAGAGATTCTTCCCGTGACAGTTCTTGTACTTCTTGCCGGAACCGCAAGGGCACGGGTCATTGCGTCCTACCGTCTTCTCCACATGGACAGGAGCATTGCTCTTCTGGGTTCCGCCGTTGGTGACAAGGTCCGTCCGGCTTGTGCGCATCTGGCTCATGTCCGGCTTGCGCTGCTGGGCCGGAGCCTGAACCGGAGCCGCTTCCCTGAGCGGGATGAATGCCCTGAAGAGGAACGAAAGGATGTCCTTGCTCAAGGACTCGAGCATGTTCTTGAAAAGATTGAAGCTCTCGAACTTGTATATGAGCAGAGGATCCTTCTGTTCGTATGTCGCATTCTGCACTGACTGCTTGAGGTCATCCATCTCACGCAGATGTTCCTTCCAGTGCTCGTCTATCTGGTAGAGGGTAATGGCCTTCGATAGAGAACGCGCAATCTCCCTGCCTTCCGTCTCATAGGCCTTCCTGAGGTTCACGGACAGGGTCATCATCTTGCGGCCGTCGGAGATAGGGATTGCTATGTTCTGATATATCGCACCCTGCTTCTCATAGACATCCTTGACTACAGGCCAGGCCTTCTGCACCATTGTATCCATCCTTCTCTTGTATACGTCAAGCATGTTATGGAAAAGTCGGTCTGATATTTCCTGTCTCTTTGCCTTGACGTAGAATTCCTCGTCAAAGCCCGGGTCAATTGAAAGCGACCTCATGACGAATTCCGAGAATGAAGCGTAGTCATAGTCTTCGCAGTTGTCCATGATGATGTCGGACATGTCCTGCATCATGTTCATGATATCTATCTCAACCCTCTCCCCGGACAATGCGTTGCGGCGCCTCGTGTAAATGACTTCCCTCTGCGAATTCATCACGTCGTCATATTCAAGGAGACGCTTGCGGATGCCGAAGTTATTCTCCTCCACTTTCTTCTGCGCCCTCTCGATGGAACTTGAGAGCATGTTGTTCTCTAGCGCCTCGTCATCCTGCATGCCCATCTTGTCCACCACGGCGGCTATCCGCTCCGATCCGAACAGGCGCATCAGCTTGTCCTCGAGGGAAACATAGAATGTGGATGAACCCGGGTCACCCTGTCGTCCGGCACGGCCGCGTAGCTGTCTGTCGACGCGGCGGCTGTCGTGACGCTCTGTACCTATGATGGCCAGACCGCCGGCCTTGCGGACCTCATCCGAAAGCTTGATGTCGGTGCCTCGTCCCGCCATGTTGGTGGCTATCGTCACAGTACTTTTCTGTCCTGCCTGGGCAACGACCTCCGCCTCGCGGGCATGCTGCTTGGCATTCAGGACCTGATGCTGGATGCCGCGGAGCTTGAGCATCCTGCTCAGGAGCTCCGAAGTCTCCACGTCCGTCGTGCCGACAAGCACAGGACGCCCCTCGGAAGTCAGTTCGACTATCTTGTTGATGACGGCATCATACTTGGCCTTCTTTGTCTTGTAT
>JADIMJ010000083.1 GCA_017694835.1 Candidatus Cryptobacteroides gallistercoris | reverse complement strand
ATACTATTCAGTTACTAATAAATATGATCAGAAATGTTTCAGATACAATCCGAATACAATATTTTCTGAAAAGGCATGATAGATTTTTACATGTACAGGCCTCTATTCTTTCAAAAAACAGATTTATGAAGACTCGGATTTTCAATCTCATCATCATTGATGAAAGCGGCTCAATGCAGAGCATCAAAAAAGAAGCGATTGACAGCGTGAACGAAACTGTCCAGACCATCCGTTCAGCCCAGAAAGACCATGAAGACCAGGAACATTTTGTGACTTTAGTTACATTCAACACCCAGGCAAAGACAATATATGACTGCGCAGCGGCAAATGAAGTAAAAGAACTGACAGACGAAACCTACTGTCCCGGATGCTGCACAGCCCTGTATGACGCCATGGGCATGTCCCTCAACGCCCTCCGCCCAAAGGTGGCCGACAATGACAAAGTCCTGGTGACTGTGGTTACCGACGGCTACGAAAATTCATCCATGGAATACAACGGCAAGGCCATCAAGGCCCTTGTGGACGAACTCAAGGCCAAGGACTGGGTATTTGCCTATATCGGGGCCAATCAGGATGTCGAAAAAGCCGCCGCAACGATTTCCATTACAAATGTGATGTGCTTCGAGGCGACTGCCGACGGCACAAGAGACATGTCCGCCCGGGTAAACAAAGGAAGACAGCGCCTTTATAGAAGAATTGCCGACAATGACTTTCTCGCTGAAGCCGCCAACAAGAACTTTTTTGACGAAGATGTGTAATCCATGAATCATCTGCTCTCGGAAGCAGTACATCCGTCTCCCGCCTGCCATGAAAATCGCACAATATTGCAGCAGGCTGACAGGATATGAATTCCGCGCCCGGTGGAGCCCCAAAATGCTGTCCACCGGCCGCGCCACCTGAAATCATCATGGATTTTCCGTTGATGCCCACATTACCACATTACCACATTACCTTACCTCAATTATACCACCATTTTGCAGGCCCGGCCATAAACAAAAAATCCCGAAGTCGCCGGACTTCAGGATTTTGCTTTGATTTTCCCTTTCGGGTGGTGGGAGCTGAGGGAGTCGAACCCCCGACCCTCTGCTTGTAAGGCAGACGCTCTGAACCAACTGAGCTAAGCTCCCTTTTTTTCGTTTCTTTTTGTCCATTACTGCGTCAGACGGCGAATCGTCGGTCGGTCATTACCGAAAGGTAACTCCCTCGCGCCTCTCTTGCCTTCCTTGTTCTGGAGCAAAAATAAACTTCAAAATTCAACTTTTTGTCCATTACTGCGTCAGGCGGCGAATCGTCGGTCAGCCATTACCGAAAGGTAACTCCCTCGCGTCTCTCTTGCCTTCCTTGTTCTGGAGCAAAAACTTTTTTTAAAGAACTTTCGGCCCCTCACTTTTCGTTTGGGATTGCAAAGGTAGAAAATATTTCGTTTGCTGCAAATTTTTTTGTATGGATTGTGTGCTGGATTTTTGGGGCTGTATTTTTTTTTTGTAAAAAAATAAATGCCTTTCCGCGGCCGGTGGACACCATTTTTCATAGCCATCGGGCGCGGTTCATCCGCCCTCCGGACACAATCTGCCGTCACTTTACCGTTCATCGATATCCCGCGGCCGCCTGACCATTGTCATGAAAATCATTTGAGAAGCTTCAGGGCAATCCTGTTCCTTTCCGTGTCGACACCGATGACCTCGACCCTGACATGCTGATGCAGTTTGAGAACCTTGGTCGGGTCGGTAAGATGCCGGACTCCCATCTGGGAAACATGGATGAGGCCGTTCTGCTTTATTCCGATGTCCACGAAGGCTCCGAAAGCCGTGATATTGGTGACGACGCCCGGGAGCTCCATGCCGTCAATAAGGTCGTCGATAGAGTGAATCTCGTCGGAGAATTCAAATTCAGAGGCGCTCTCGCGCGGGTCGCGGCCCGGCTTCCTGAGTTCATTGATGATGTCGGTGAGAGTGGGGAGGCCGAAATCCCCGCTGACATATCTCTCGGGATTGATCTTGGAGCAGAGTTCAGCATTGCCGACAAGTTCGCTCGCCGAGACACCGAGGTCAGAGGCCATCCTGTCCACAATGTGGTAACTTTCCGGATGAACGGCGGAATTGTCAAGAGGATTCTCGGCACCTGGAATCCGGAGGAACCCCGCACACTGTTCGAAGGCCTTGTCGCCCAGACGCTTCACCCGCGTCAATTCC
Source organism: Candidatus Cryptobacteroides gallistercoris (assembly GCA_017694835.1). Lineage (GTDB taxonomy): Bacteria > Bacteroidota > Bacteroidia > Bacteroidales > UBA932 > Cryptobacteroides > Cryptobacteroides gallistercoris. Next base: position 15,702 of record JADIMJ010000083.1, on the reverse strand, counting down.
CGCCTGGACCTGTACGGGCCATGCTCTGTGCGGTATTCCACGATATTGGCGGCAAGAGCAGGGCCTATGCCGGCGACATAGCTCAAGAGATAAGGACTTGCCGTATTGAGATTTACACCCACACTGTTGACACAGCTCTCAACCGTATTGTCCAAAGTTTCCTTCAGGAGGTTCTGGTCCACGTCATGCTGGTACTGCCCCACCCCGAGAGACTTCGGGTCAATCTTCACCAGTTCGGCAAGGGGGTCCATCAGACGGCGGCCTATCGACACTGCTCCCCTTACGGTCACATCCTGGTCAGGGAATTCTGCCCTCGCAGCCTCGGAAGCGGAATATACGGAAGCCCCGTCTTCACTTACTGAATAGACTTTGACGCCTTCCGGCAAATGGATTCTCCTGATGAAAGCCTCAGTTTCGCGGCCGGCGGTTCCGTTGCCTATCGCTATGACCTCTATCCCGTACTTCTCCACCATAGAGGAGAGAGCCTGGATGGACTTGACTTTCTCGTTGGCCGGGGGATGAGGGAAAATGGTCTCGTAATGCAGGAGATTTCCCTGGGCATCCAGACAGACCACCTTGCATCCGGTCCTCAGTCCCGGGTCAATCGCCAGCACCCGCTTCTGGCCTACTGGAGGAGCAAGCAGCAGTTGCCTGAGATTCTCGCCGAAAACCCTCACAGACGCCGCATCAGCCCTCTCTTTAGCCTGCGCTATGACTTCATTGGTAATGGATGGCTCAAGAAGCCTCTTGTATGCGTCATCCACAGCCTCTCGTATCTGAGCGGCAAGAGGCCCGGCCGGATACCGCCTCTCCTGACAGAAATCATAATACATCTTGTTCCCGCATTTCTCCGCATCCGCATCAATCCGGACAGTCACATACCCTTCGGCTTCCGCACGGAGAACGGCAAGGACACGGTGAGGGGCCATCCGGCTGACCGGCTCGGAATAGTCAAAATATCCCCTGTATTTCCCTGCTTCGGGCGACGACGCCTTTTTAGTGGCCTTGGTCACAACCCTTCTCGTATTGAATATCTGCCTGAGAGTCTCCCTGACGGATGCCGTCTCGCTGAGGCGCTCGGCTATTATGTCCCTTGCCCCTGCAAGAGCATCCTCCACAGAAGCCACCTTGTCATTCAGATATTTCACAGCCTCCTTCGACGGATCTGCCACTGCAACATTATACATCATGTCTGCCAGAGGCTCCAGACCAGCCTCCCTTGCTGCAGTTGCCCTGGTCCTCCTCTTCGGTTTGTACGGAAGATAGAGGTCCTCAAGCTCCCGGCCGTCGGTACATGCCTCAATCCTTGACCGAAGTTCCTCCGTCAGCTGCCCGGCAGACTCAATGGTGGAAAGCACCGTCTCCTTCCTCTTCTCCATCTCGTCGAAGACATCTTTCCAGTGACGGACCTCCGCCACCTCCACATCATCCAGTCCTCCAGTCTTCTCCTTTCGGTAACGGCTGATGAACGGGATGGTCGCCCCTTCTTCGAACAATCCGGCACAATTCTCCACCTGCCATTCCTTCACCCCGAGCCTTGAGGCTATGCTCTTGATATAAATTTCCTTCATTTGATCACAATTATGCGGTTATCTGTAATGCAATACTCCGTAATACTGTCACTCAGTCTGGTCTCAGTCATGGGACACCTCCCTGAGCCTGTCCCTGTAGGCGGAGAAAATCTTGGACTTGGACACGAAGCCCAGATATGTCCTTTCCTCGTCGACCACAGGCAGATTCCACGCGTCCGTCTTCTCGAATTTCTTCATCACGCTGTCCATCCGTTCGTCCGGGAAGACATATGCCGGGGAAGACTTCATATAGTTGTAGACATGCATCTTGTCATAGAGTTCCTTCTTGAACATGTCCCTTCTGACATCCTCAAGGGATACATAGCCCTGGAAATGGTCTTTCGAGTCTATGACAGGGAAAATATTCCTGGAGGAGCCCGCTATGACATCCACAAGCTCCCCGAGCGTAGCGTCAATCTTCACCGTGGCAAAGTCCGCCTCAATCAGGTCCGAAGTCCGCAGAAGCGTAAGGACCGCCTGGTCACTGTCATGCGTCAGCAGTTCGCCCTTCTTGGCGATACGCTTGGTATAAATCGAATATGGCTCAATCGCGCGTGTGGCCCCGAAAGAAATCGTGGAAGTCAATATCAGCGGCACAAGGAGTTCATACCCCCCGGAAATTTCCGCAATGAGGAAGATGGCGGTCATCGGCGCCTGCATCACCCCCGCCATGAGCCCCGCCATGCCGACAAGGACGAAATTCTGCTCCGGGACAGTCATCTGCGACCCGGCAAGCATCAGATTGAATGTCCTGGCGAGGACAAATCCGGCAATGGCCCCGACAAAGAGAGTCGGCCCGAAAGTTCCGCCGACTCCGCCTCCTGCATTGGTAAAAGACATGGAGAACACCTTCAGCACCAGAATCAGCAGGAAAAACACAGGCACAGACCATTTGTGATGCATGAAGAAAGCAAGTACCGTCTCCCCGTCAAAGTCAATGACGCCGCCGTTCAGAAGGATACTGACATACTCATATCCCTCGCCGTAGAGCGGCGGGAAAAGGAAAATGAGAAGCCCCAGGCAAAGCGCCGAAAGCCCCCAGCGGCCGAATACATTCCTTATGGACTTTATCCTGTCCTCAAGCCAGAGAGTAGTCCTCGTGAAATACACGGAACATGCGGCACAGAACAGGCCCAGCAATATGTAGAAAGGAATATTATGCATTGTGAACGGGGACAGGGAGCACTCGAACGGAAGAGAATCCCCGAGAAAGACATATGATATCACAGTGGCCGATATCGTCGACATCAGCAGCGGCAATATCGAGCTCATGGAAATGTTGAAGAGAAGAATCTCCAGAGTGAAGAGAACGCCTGCAAGAGGAGCCTTGAAAATCCCCGCCACTGCCCCGGCGGCCCCGCAGCCCAGCAGAATGGTCATGTTCTTGTAGGAGAGGCCCATTTTCCTGGCGATGTTCGACCCTATGGCCGCCCCGGTATATACTATCGGAGCCTCCGCGCCCACGGAACCTCCGAATCCGATGGTCACGGAGCTTGCGACAAGCGAAGACCACATGTTGTGCGGCTTTATCCTTGACTCATTCTTGGATACCGCGAGAAGCACCTTGGTCACCCCGTGTCCGATGTTGTCCCGGATGACATAGCGCACGAAAAGCATCGCAAGCAGCATCCCGATTCCCGGATAGACCAGATAAAGATAATTATAGACCTCGCCGTCAAACCACGAGGTAATCCCCTTGTGGATGAACTCGATTGCAAGCTTCAGCGCCACGGCAGCAAGCCCGCAGGCAATCCCCACGGCCAGAGAAAGCACAAGCATGAGCTCTTTCTCCGACATCATCCCCTTAATGCGGCGGGCAAAGCCGCCTTTTCCCTGTCCAGTGTCCATATCCTGCAATATCGCAGACAAAAATAGCAAAAAGACCCGACAAAACTTCAGAAGACGTTTTGATTTTTTCAAAAACAGACTCCCTGCCGGGAAAACAGAAAGAGCCGCCCGAAGGCAGCCCCATAACACATTTATTAACCTTAATTATATCACTATGAAAAAGTGGCTTTCCGCTCCGGAATCAGGCATCCTGGTCGCCCTGGTCATCATCACCTGTGGCATACTGGGCGATGTTGTCATCAGGAAGGTCCTCGCCTTCTCCGTCGTCCCCCTGATCGTCGTCATCTCCGTCAAGCCATCTCTCTATATCCTCGACATCATCAGTCGGAACCTTGATCTTGACAAGATAGATTGCATCCGGAATCTCCAGAGTCACAGCATAGAAACTGGTACCATCCGGCTTGTCATACTTCTGTATATCAGGAAGATAATCACTGAACCCCTTCGGGTATTTCTCGGCAAAGGCCGCCGCCAGCTCCTCCGACATGTTTTCAAAACTTACTACAGCCCTTCTTTTCTTATTGTCAAAGTTTTGCATAATATCTACAGCTCTATTCTTTATTGTTTCATTTTCACGGTGCAATAATAGAACATTTTTCCGATATGGAGATACTGTCACGTCACTTTTTTTTGAAAAAAAATGACTTTTGCCGCCGCTTGCGCTCTATATCCCTCTCTACGAACACTTTCTGCATTGTGCCGGGGTCATAGCCGGAATAGAACATCACCGAAGAAGCCGTCATGGGCGTCGGGGTGAAATCCTGCACCTGGTCCATATAAAGTCCCTTCAGTGCCGGATTGCGTGAAAGCCGCTCCATATCCTGCATGGTGCATCCCGGATGCCCGGAAATGAAATACGGCACGAGGCTGCAGTGACGGCCGCTTCCGGACACAATCCTGCCGAACTCCTCCCGCAGGCGCACGAACAGCCTGAAAGCTGGCTTGGCCATCAGCCGGAGGACCTTGTCTTCGGTATGCTCCGGGGCAACCTTCAGCCTGCCTGAAGTATGCTCCAGGACAAGCTCCCTGAGATACGGATATGAGGATTCGTCCACATAGCCCGATTCGTCAAGGAAAAGGTCATATCTGATGCCGCTGCCGATATACGCATGGCGTATTCCCTTGACTGCCCCCACCCTGGCATACAGGGCGAGCAGTCTCTCGTGGGAGCGGTCCAGATTGCGGCACGGCCGCGGGAAAAGACAGGACTTGCGCACACATCTGGCGCAGAGCTCCTGATTGCGGCCCTTCATCCCGTACATATTGGCCGTAGGGGCGCCGAGGTCGGAGATATTCCCTGCAAAATCAGGAAGGTCCCTCAGGGCGCGCACTTCTTTGAGCACGGACTCTTCGGACCTGGACTGTATGAATTTGCCCTGATGGGCGGCGATAGTGCAGAAATTGCAGCCTCCGAAACACCCCCTGTGCGTATTGACCGAGAATTTGATCATATCATACGCCGGAATACGCTTCCCCTTATACCGGGGATGCGGAAGCTTGGTGAACGGCAGGTCCCAGAACGAATCCATTTCCTCCTGCGTGGCCGGAGGATACGGCGGATTGACCCTGACATAGCCGTCCCCGACAGGCTCGATGATTACCGACGGATGCAGCATGTTGGCATGGGTCTCAATCAGATGGAAATTCTCCGCAAAGGCTTTCCTGTCCCTGCGGCATTCCTCGTATGAATGCAGTTCCAGGACATCCTTTTCCCGGCACTTCCCCGACATGAAGAAGGCAAGCTGGGGAATTTTCCTTATGTCCGACATGTTGCGGCCGGCCTCAATCGCCCGGGTAAGCTCCAGCATCGGCCTCTCCCCCATTCCGTAGCACAGCCAGTCCGCCCCGCTGCCCACAAGCACAGACGGCATCAGGTCATCCTTCCAATAGTCATAATGAGTCAGCCTCCTCAGGGAAGCCTCTATGCCTCCGATGACGACAGGTATTTCCGGATAAATTTCTTTCAGAATCTTAGTATATACGGTCACAGCATAGTCGGGACGCTGGCCCGCCTTGCCTCCGGGGGTATAGGCATCGTCGCTCCTGAGCCTCTTGGATGCGGTATAGTGGTTGACCATGGAGTCCATCGCCCCCGCATTCACCCCGAAATACAGCCTCGGGGCCCCGAACTTGCGGAAATCCCTCAGATCATCCCTCCAGTTGGGCTGCGGCACAACTGCCACCCGGTATCCGGCCTTCTGCAGATATCTGGCAATCACGGCTGTACCGAAAGAAGGGTGGTCCACGAAAGCATCACCGGAAAAAATGATGATGTCTATCCAGTCCCACCCGAGAGCCCTGACTTCCCTTACGGAAGTCGGTATCATTTCAGCGGCCTGCCGCCCTCCGCCCGAAGCGGTCCCTGCATGCGTCATGTCACATCCTTTCCGGAAGAGTGATGCCGAGAATTGACATGGCCTTCACGAGAACCCTGGCGATGGTCTCCACGAGCGCAAGGCGATATCTCAGGAGCCCCCCGTCCTCTTCCCTGAGAATAGGCGTGTCATGATAATACTGGTTGAATTCCTTCGCAAGGTCGTATGCATAATTGGCTATGACAGCCGGGGAATGCGCAGCCCCGCCCTCTGAAATCTTCTCCGGGAACTGATTGAGAATCTTGATGATTCTGACTTCCTTCGGAGAAAGGGAGGCATCTGTGCCGGAAACTGCTGCCCCGGTCCAGTCTATCCCCGCTGCGGCAGCCTTGCGGAGAATCGACTTGATTCTCGCATGGGTATACTGGATGAACGGGCCCGTATTCCCGTTGAAGTCGATGGACTCCTTCGGGTCGAAAAGCATTGTCTTCTTCGGGTCGACCTTGATGATGAAGTACTTCAGTGCCCCCATGCCTATCATCCGGAACAGTGCATCCTGCTCCTTCTCATCCATGTCGTCAAGCTTTCCGAGCTCCAGGGAAGTCTCTCTGGCGGTATTGTACATCTTCCCGATGAGGTCATCGGCATCCACAACGGTACCTTCGCGGGACTTCATCTTGCCCTGCGGGAGCTCCACCATGCCATAAGAGAGATGGTATATGCTGTCCGCCCAGGCAAAGCCGAGCTTATTGAGAATGAGCTTCAGCACCTGGAAATGATAGTTCTGCTCATTGCCCACGACATAGATGAGCTCGTCCAGCCTGTACTCCTCGAAGCGCTGTTCGGCGGTACCGAGGTCCTGGGTCATATATACGGAAGTGCCGTCGCCCCTCAGGAGAAGTTTCCTGTCGAGTCCGTCGGCAGTAAGGTCACACCACACAGAACCGTCAGCCTCTTTCTCGAAGATGCCCATGTCAAGGCCTTTCTGGACGAGAGCCTTGCCGAAAAGATAGGTCTGCGACTCATAATATGTCCTGTCAAACGAGATTCCGAGGTCCCGGTAAGTCTTGTCGAAGCCCTCGTAGACCCATCCGTTCATCTTCTTCCAGAGGTCCACAACCTCCTTGTCCCCGTGCTCCCACCTGTAGAGCATCTCCTGGGCCTCCTTGAGGGAAGGGGCGTTTTTCTCGGCTTCCTCCTTCGGCATGCCGGAGGCTACAAGCTCATCCACCTCAGCCTTGTACATGTCATTGAAAGCCACATAATAGTCGCCGACGAGATGGTCACCCTTCTTGCCGGAAGACTCCGGAGTCTCTCCGTTTCCTTTCTTGAGCCAGGCGAGCATTGACTTGCATATATGGATACCGCGATCATTCACAAGATTGACCTTCAATACTTTGTGCCCGTTCGCCTCCAGAAGCTTCGACACGGACCAGCCGAGAAGGTTGTTCCTGATATGCCCCAGATGGAGAGGCTTGTTCGTATTCGGAGAAGAGAACTCGACCATGACAGTCTTTCCGCTCGGTGCATGCTGGCCGAAATCTGCCGTGGCTGCAATCCCGGCAAACACCCCGTTCCAATACGCTGTCGAAAATGATATGTTCAGGAAACCTTTAAGCACATTATAGCCTGCCACCTCGGGACAATTGGCCACAAGCCACTCTCCGAGCGCCTTTCCCGTATTCTCGGGAGAGGATTTTGACACTTTAAGCAGCGGGAATGTCACGAGCGTATAGTCGCCCTCGAATTCTTTCCTTGTCACCTGGACCTGGAGCATTCCGCCGTCGGCGTCAGCCCCATAAAGCGAGCAAACGGCTTCAGCAGCCTTCGCAACTATGAATTTCTCCGGATTCACCATTTGTCTATAGTCTGATTAACTTTACCCTGGGGCCTCAGCCGAGATAGCTCTTCAGCAGCTTGCTCCTGGAATTGTTCCTGAGCTTCCTGATGGCCTTTTCCTTGATCTGGCGGACTCTCTCCCTCGTCAGGCCGAACCTCTCGCCTATCTCCTCGAGCGTCATCTCCTGACAGCCGATGCCGAAGAATGACTTGACAATCTCACGCTCCCTCGGAGCAAGGGTGGAAAGAGAGCGCTCGATCTCCTTGTTGAGAGACTCGTTCACAAGGCCCCTGTCGGCATTCGGGGAATCGTTGTTCACAAGCACGTCCAGAAGGCTGTTGTCCTCCCCTTCCACGAATGGAGCGTCCACGGAAACATGGCGGCCCGAAACCCTGAGGGTATCGGCAATCTTGTCCTTCGGGACATCTATCATCTCCGACAGTTCCTCGGTAGACGGCATCCTCTCGTTCTCCTGCTCGAACTTCTGGAGAGCCTTGTTGATCTTGTTTAATGAACCTACCTGATTCAGAGGCAGTCTGACGATTCTCGACTGCTCCGCGAGAGCCTGGAGAATGGACTGGCGTATCCACCACACCGCATACGAAATGAACTTGAAGCCCCTCGTCTCGTCGAACTTCTCCGCGGCCTTGATCAGCCCGAGATTGCCTTCGTTGATGAGGTCCGGAAGACTGAGCCCCTGGTTCTGGTACTGTTTCGCAACAGAGACCACGAACCTCAGGTTGGCCCTGGTCAGTTTCTCGAGAGCCGCCTGGTCACCCTTCCGGATGCGCTGCGCGAGCTCCACTTCATCCTCTACGGTAATAAGTTCCTCCCTTCCTATCTCCTGAAGATATTTGTCAAGAGATGCGCTCTCACGGTTAGTAATCGATTTTGTAATCTTTAACTGTCTCATAAATATGTTTGTCTCCTATAAACCGAAGCCGAAATACGACACTCTTCCGTAAGGAGTCATTCCTTCCACATACACTGCCCTTTTCGACTTCTTGATGATATTCATCACATCCTGAGGCTTGCTTACAGGCTGGTCATTGACAAACATCATCACGAACCCTTCGGAAACGCCCGCGTCCATAATCTTTCCCGGGCCTACGGACACTATTTCCACGCCGTGGTCAATGCCGAACTTTTCAAGAGTCTCCTTCGGGGCTTCCTTGATCTTTGCTCCGTAGAATGCGACTGCACCGTCGTCATCGACAGAGCCGTTCTCCGCCGCTGTGCCCTTGAATTTCACTTCGAGGACTTTCTCCTTTCCGTCCCTGATGACTGTAACCGATGTCTCGTCCCCGGGGTGGAAGCGGTTGACCTGTTCCTGTACGGCAGAAGCATTGACTACCTTCGCGGAATCCACGGCGACAATCACGTCGCCGGCCTTGATTCCGGCCTCATCAGCCGCACTGCCTTTCAAAACCTCAACAATATATACGCCGTTTGGAGAAGAAAGTTTCAATTCTTTCGCCAATTTGTCATCCACCGGCCTCATCGTCACACCGAGCATCGCCCTCCTGACGCTGCCGAAATCAATCAGGTCCGAAACAATTTTCTTCACAATATTGGACGGAATCGCGAATGAATATCCGGAATAGGACCCTGTCTGTGACACAATGGCAGTATTGATGCCTACGAGATTGCCGGCCTTGTCGACAAGTGCCCCGCCACTGTTGCCCGGATTGACCGCAGCGTCAGTCTGTATAAAGGACTCTATCTTGAATTCCCCGTTGTAGTTCGGCATGGAACGGCCCTTGGCACTTACAATTCCGGCTGTGATTGTCGAGCGGAGGTCATACGGGCTTCCGATGGCGATTACCCATTCGCCGAGGCGGAGATTGTCCGAATTGCCGAACGGGACGACAGGAAGGCCCTGCGCATCGATTTTAATCAGAGCCACATCCGTTGCCGGGTCAGTCCCTATGAGCTGGGCCTCGAAAGTCTTGTTGTTATTGAGGGTCACCTCTATCTTCGATGCACCTTCAATCACATGATTGTTTGTGACAATATATCCGTCCGGCCTGATGATGACTCCGGAACCGCTTCCGACTCTCTCCCTCTCCTGAGGCATGTCCTCATACCCGAAGAAAAAGTCAAACAGGGAGCTCGGGGCCGTCCTCGTGAAGTCGCGCACAGTCACCTTGACATACACGACGGCATCGACGGCGGATTCAGCGGCATAGGTGAAATCCGGATAATCAGTTTCTGACAGACTGACAGTACGGAACGGTGCCCCGCCTTCTGAAGCGGAGACATATGTCCCCTGCCGTACATCCGGACCGGAAAGCTTCACGACCGCAAAGGCAGCAGCAGCGCCCACAACGGCGGCAAGAAGCAATGTTACAATACCTTTTTTCATATTTCAAAAATTTAACAGTTACAATTGATGCAAACGGCCGACGAAAAATCAAAATACATGCCAAATATAAATGATTTTTTTACTACATTTGCTCGTTGTTGAATGTAACTGACACAAAAAACAAATAGCGAAAATATGAAACTGATCATTTCAAGCGCAGAACTGCTGAAGGGTGTGCTCTCGGTGTCCAAGGCCATTCCTTCGAAGTCCGCCCTTCCGATTCTGGAGAATTTCCTTTTCGACCTCAAAGGAAGCTCACTTGAAATAACCGCTTCGGACATGGAGCTCACTCTCCGCACAGTCCTTGAAGTCGACAACGCCGTAGAGGAAGGGAAGATTGCCATTCCGGCGAAGCACATCACAGACCTTCTCAAAGAACTTCCGGACCAGCCGCTCACCATCAGCACCGTCAGCGACAGCTCCTTCGAATGCCGCTGGGCCACGGGCTCGTCCACCCTTCCTTTCTTCCCGGCTGAAGACTACCCGGAAATATCCGGCACGGACGAGACGGCGGTGAAAGTGACTTTCCCGGCTGAAGAGCTTGTAAATGGCATTTCCGGCACAATATACGCGACTGCAGACGACGAGATCAGGCCTGTCATGAACGGCATATTCTTCGACATGGGTCCGGAAGGCACCACTCTCGTCGCCTCCGATTCCCACAAACTCATCTGCTACAACGCACCTGATGTCCGCACGGAAGAAAAGTCATCATTCATCCTTCACAAGAGGCCTGCCGCTGTGCTCCGGTCAATCATCGGGAAAGACACCGAGAATGCTGAGATAACATTTGACCAGAAGAACGCAGTGTTCACTTTCGGCAAGACAGTCGTAGTCTGCCGCCTCATTGTCGGCAAATACCCGAAATACAGGGATGTCATACCGCAGAACAACTCCAATGTGCTGAAGATTGACAGGGCGCTCTTCCTGAACACTGTCCGCAGGGTTTCAGTCTGCGCCAACAAGGCTTCGAACCACATCAAGTTCGACCTCAGCGCCGATTCGCTTGAAATATCAGCCCAGGACCTCGGCTTCTCCATAGCCGCATATGAAAAGATTCCTTGCCAGTACAATGGGGACGAACTTTCCATCGGCTTCAAGTCCACCTTCATAATAGAAATCCTCAGCAACATGTCCTGCGGGGAAATCGTCATGAAGTTTGCCGACAGCAAGCGCGCCGCCCTCATCGTGCCGGCCGAGGAAGAGACGGACAGCGACAGGACATGCGGCATCATCATGCCTATAATGTTTTAATTTACATTATTTACAACACAGAATGGAACTGAATCTGGAGAGGCCGATACTCTTCTTCGACATCGAGAGTACCGGCCTTAACATAGCGTCTGACGCAATCATTGAACTGAGTTTTGTGAAAGTGTTCCCCGGCGGAGAGGAACGCATCAAGACATGGAGAGTAAAGCCATGGGACTATGTCACCGGCAGCCAGCGCCCGGTCTCGCCGAGCGCGAAGGCCATCCACGGCATCAGCGATGAGGATTTGGCCGGATGCCCCCGCTTCTGCGACATTGCGGACGAAGTGGTGTCATGGCTCAAAGACAGCGACCTCTCGGGCTTCAACTCCACCAAATTCGACCTTCCCATGCTCGCCGAGGAAATAGAGAGGGTGCGCAAATACATGAACAGAAACCTCGACATCAACCTCCACGAGATGCGCATGGTAGATGTGCAGAACATCTACCATGTCATGGAACCGCGCAATCTCAAGGCCGCATACCGCTTCTACTGCGGCAAGGAACTCGAGAACGCCCATGCCGCCGAAGCCGACACGCTCGCCACATACGCCGTACTGAAGGCCCAGCTCGACAGATACCCCGAGACCCTCAGGAACAATGTCGAATTCCTCTCCAACTTCTCGGAACGGCAGAAAAGCCTCGACTACGCCGGCCGCATCGCCCTCAACGACAAGAAGGAGCCGACAATCACCTTCGGCAAGCACAAAGGCAGGACAGCCAGAGAAGTCTATATGACGGAGCCGTCATATTTCAGCTGGATCGAGAACGGCGAGTTCACCCTCGACACCAAGCGTCAGTTCGAACTTCTCAAGCAGCAGTTCGAGCAGGAAAAAAGAGAAGCCCGCCGCGCAGCCAGGGACTCAGGGCATTCCAAGCCCCTTACGGACGAAGAGCTCGGCAGCTCACTCAGCCTGCTGGCCGGAAAATTCAATTCGCGCCACGAAAAATAATCAGGACCGGCATAATGAACATTATAGTCAAGTCATACGGAACAGGCGCATTCTATTGCCGGCCTGACACCAGCTGGGAAAGGGAAGACAAGGACCTCTACCTCCCCGACCCCGTGTCCGGCTACCTGTGGACACCTGTGCTTTTCGCCCGCATCAGCAAAGCCGGGAAATGCATCGGCCGTAAATTCTCCGGACGCTACTACGATGCCGTCAACTACGGGATACTCCTGTACATCAAGGATATGCTCATTCCCGGCCGGCCATGCGCGGGACCAGGCCCCGGAGCACATTTTGCCGCGGCATCATGTGCTGACCACACCTCGGTCCTGCCGTTCCCTATGTATGACAAGGTCACCCTTGAAGACGGCACCAACATCTTTTCCGTGTCAAAAGACGGGAAAGAAATCTATTCAACCTCCGAAGGCTCATATGAAATCATAGAAGACGCCCTGTCTCAGGCCTCCGGACTCATCTCGCTCCGTATCGGCGACATCCTGGCCGTCGAGCTCAGGGAAATGTCCATGCTCGCAGACTTTGCGGCCCGGCAGAATGCACCGGGCCAGGCAGCAGACACACCGGGGACTTCCTCAACAGAAATCAGCGGCACATTCTGCGGCAACGGACTTTTCCGATTCAAGATGATAAAGATGTCCCCCAGGCCATAGGCAGCATCACAATCCGCCGGCACATCACAGTTCACCTGCAATACACATCAGCTCACCGGCACATAGAAATACAATGAATCCGCCTGATTCCCTCCGGAGAAATCACCGGCGTGGAAAATCCTGACAAGGTCACCGAGAATGAGATCCGGGCGGACGGCCCCGCTTTCCCAGAAATCGTTCCCGCCGTCAGGAGACAGGCGGCGGATATTGTTGAATATCTTCAGACTGTCTTTGCCAAGGAACAGGCTGAACATCGGATTGACGCCCTCCAGCTGGCTTCTGGTCCCGCACCAGCCGGGATTCAGCCAGAAATCAGCCTCCCGGGACAGGAGCAAGGCCTTTTCAAGAGTCACAACCGACGACTCCGTTTTCCCCGGCCGGGCACCGAGGACTTCTCCTCCGGCATCCCGGATCAGGCGAGACATATAGTTTTCGGAACCGGGAATATACCAGGCCCCGCCATACGGGATGTTGAGCAATACTTTGACCGGGCACCCGGAAGAGTCAGCAAGGGAAGAAAATCTATGGGACAGACTCAGATACCGGGCTTCGACGGCGGCAAAAAGCGAATCCGCAGTCTCCCGGCGGCCGGACAGAATGCCGAAGAGCCGGATATATTCAGCCCGGGCAAGCGGGTGATGCTCAAAATTGTCATAGAGGCAAAGGACAGGAATCCCGGCATCCCCGACCCTTGACATCTGCGAGGATTCTGCTGCGGAGACAGTATATGCCGCCACGAAATCAGGACCCAGCCCAATGATACGCTCCAGATCAAGGGTTGCGCCGTACCCTATGTCATACAGGGAGCCAGGATACCTCGCCCTTACGCGGGGATCGGAAATATAGCGGGCACCGGACACGGCCGAAATGACCGAATCACGGCCGACGGCGCTGAGGCATGCCACATAATTGGAAGCCATGCACACGACATTCCGCACAGGGACACCGACAGAAAGAGTATCGGAAGTCCCGTCAAACGGGGACACAGTAACGACGGAGACAGTGTCTCCGGACTGAATCACGTCGACATATTCCGCATAGGAGAAATAACCTGAAGGCTCATGCGCCGCTTCCACGCCGGAGCCGCTGCATCCCGGAGGCAACACGGGCACGGCAGCCAAAAAAAGCATGGCTATAAATGAGGGGATTCTCATGAGGGGGATTCTCATAAAAGAAAAGAGCCACTCATGGGATTCGAACCCACGACCTACGCGTTACGAATGCGTTGCTCTACCGACTGAGCTAAAGTGGCTTTGAAATTTCGGACTGCAAAAATAGTAAAAATTTCATAAATTGCGTAAAATTTCAAAGGTTTGATTTGAAAACAGAGATTATTTTGATTTGAGGACAGAGATTATGGAGTACTCCGACATTATAATAATAGGGGCAGGAGCGGCAGGAATGATGGCGGCAGCCGGGGCGGCAGAAACATTTTCCCGGTTTCCTGAAAGCCCTGAAAGAAAAGTGACAGTCCTGGAAAAAATGCCGAGGCCCGGAAGAAAAATAATGATAACCGGGAAAGGAAAATGCAACATCACCAACACAAGGCCATGGAATGATTTCTCCGGGCACATCCATCCCAAGTCCGCTCCACTCAAGGCGGCCTTCTACAGCTTCAGCACCGCCGACACAGTCAGATTCTTCAATGACAACGGGCTCGGGACAGTCGTCGAACGCGGCGAAAGAATCTTTCCGGCGTCACACATGGCAAAAGACGTCGTCGACACATTGGTAAGGGCGGTATCAGCCGCAGGGGCTACAATCAAGACAGGATGCTGCGTCTCTTCAGTCTCCGCAGGCAGCGGCAGCCGGGGAGCCATGTTTCTGATCCGCTGCGGAAACGGCATGGAATTCTCCTGCAGGAAACTCATAATCGCAACCGGAGGCCTCTCCTATCCCGGAACAGGCTCCACCGGCGACGGCTACGGATGGGCCAGAGGATTCGGGCACACGATAAAGAGATGCTTCCCGTCCCTGACTGCACTTGTCCCTGAAGGCTACAAGAACCTCTCCCCCGGCGGCAGGCAGCCGTCTGGAGACACATCCGGAGGCCACATCGACCGGTCGGTCCCGCTTTCCGAAACAGGTGCGATGCTTGAGGGAAACCGGCTGAAGAATGTGTCGCTGACCCTATTCATAGACGGCAATCCGGTCCAGGAGGAATTCGGGGACCTGGACTTCACGGACGGGGGCCTGGAAGGAGCCGTCGGATTCAAAATCAGCAGAAAATGCGTAAAGGCCCTCATCAACGGCAGCAAGGCGGCCGTGTCCATAGACCTGAAGCCCGCGGTGGACAAGACGGCGCTTGAGAAACGCATAGCTTCCCTGTGGCAGGAAATCTCAGACGACCCGAGAAGCCGCGGGAAATCATACAGTGACAGGTTCCGGGTTCTGCTCGGCAAACTGCTTCCGACATCCCTCGTGCAGGGATTCAGGCGCTGCTGCCAGAACATTGACCACAGGACATTGGCATCCGGGCTGAAGAACTGGAAAATGGACATCCGGGGCTATGTGGGCTATGAAAGATGTGTAATTACGGCCGGAGGAGTGTCCACTGACGAAATCACAGCCAAGACAATGGAATCCCGGCTCTGCCCCGGACTCTATTTTGCGGGAGAAATCCTCGACATGGACGGAGACACCGGAGGATACAACCTCCAGACAGCATTCTCGACAGGCATGCTTGCCGGAAAATCTGCTGCCGGGGCCATAATAAAATCAGCTGCCGGAGCCGGCGCACCGTCTATCTGAAGATGACTCCCGAGCCGACCATCTCGTCCCCGTCATACCAGACGGCGAACTGGCCGGGAGTGATTCCGCGCTGCGGGGCATCGAACAGGACATAAAGGCCGTTCCTGCGCATCACGAGGAAGGCATCCTGCAGCGGCTGACGGT
>JADIMJ010000082.1 GCA_017694835.1 Candidatus Cryptobacteroides gallistercoris | reverse complement strand
AGCATTTCAAGTGAGCCGGCTGCCGCAAAGGCCGCCCTCATGATAGACTCTTCCGACTGGAAGACAATCCTTTCCGGACTCAAGAACGCCCAGGGAAAGTCAATCGTCAATTCCATCAGCCTGAAGGAAGGCGAAGATGCATTCATCGGCAAGGCCAGGGAAATCCACAGGCTCGGGGCCGCCATGGTGGTCATGGCTTTCGACGAACAGGGACAGGCCACGGACTTCAGCAGGAAAACGGAAATCTGCGCAAGGGCATACAGGCTTCTGACAGAAAAGGCAGAAATCGCCCCGCACGACATTATCTTCGATGTGAATGTGCTGGCAATAGGTACAGGGATTGAGGAGCACGCCGACTATGCCGCCGACTTCATCAGGGCAGTGAAATGGATAAAGGAGAACCTCCCGGGCGCACTGACTTCTGGAGGCATATCCAATCTTTCATTTGCTTTCCGCGGCAACAACACGGTCCGCGAGGCGATGCACTCGGCCTTCCTCTATCATGCCATACGGGCAGGACTTGACATGGCCATAGTCAATCCAGGAATGCTCCAGGTTTATGACAACATCGAACCGGGACTTCTGAAATGCGTCGAAGATGTCATCTTCAACACGGACAGCGGAGCAACCGAAAGGCTGATTGAAAAGGCTGCAGACATAGCAGCCGCCGAATCCACGGAAAAGGCAGAAAAGACAGAGAAAGAGAAAACCGGAAGTGATGACCGGATGAAAGGAAAATCCCCACATATCAGCCAGAACGGACAAAGCCCGGCTGTCGGGGCTGAAGACCCCGGGAAACGGCTTGCCGAAGCCCTCGTCTCGGGAAGGTCGGACACTCTGCACCAGGACCTTGAAGAATGCCTTAAAATCTGCGGCTCAGCGACAGGCATCATAGAGGGTCCGCTTATGGACGGGATGCAAAAGGTCGGGGAACTCTTCGGGGACGGCAAGATGTTCCTGCCCCAGGTCGTCAAGTCTGCAAAAATCATGAAGGATGCAGTGGACTACCTGCAGCCGTACATGGGCAGGGATTCCGATGCCGCTGTCAACGGCAGTACAGACGCCGGCATGGACGGGACGAAAACATCCGGGCCGAAGATTGTCATAGCCACCGTACGCGGAGATGTACACGACATCGGCAAGAACATAACCGCCACAGTGCTCAGATGCAACGGATTCAAGGTCATTGACCTCGGAGTCATGGTGGACAGGGACACGATATTGGACACAGCCCTCAGGGAGCATGCCGACATCATTGCCGCAAGCGGGCTTATCACTCCGTCCCTCTATCAGATGGAAGAACTCTGCCGGGAAATGACGGCACGAGGAATGGACACTCCCCTCTTCATCGGGGGTGCCACGACATCTGCCCTGCACACAGCCGTAAAGCTTGCGCCGCTATATGAGCATGTTTTCTATGGCGCGGACGCTTCGGCAAGCGCCGTAATGGCAAAAAGGTGCATGGCAGACAGGGAGAGATTCGAACAGGAGGAGCACGAGGCACAGGAAAGGATGCGCACGATATACCGCAGCGGGAAATCAGGAGGAGTACATCCTGAAGGCAACGGCACAGGTCCGCATGACACCGAGAAAGTCTTCCCTCCAGAAAGCTACCTCCGTGACACCAGCCTTGAAGACCCTCATGCAAACCGCATCAGAACCGAAGACATTCCCGTAGGAGAAATCAGCATCAGGGAAGTATTGCCTTTGTTCGACTGGAAAATGTTCTATGCCATCTGGGGCATAAAATACGGAAAGATGAGCCCCGATGCCCCCGAGATGGCAGGACTGAGGCAGGAAGCCGAAGCCGTCCTCCGGGAAATGACAGAAAGCGGCACATGCAGGATAGTCGCAGGTGTAAAATGGTACAGCGCCTGTTCCCGGAAAGACGACATCATTCTCGCCGGAAGAGACTCCGGCAACATCAATGCAGCCTCAGGAAAGACAATACTGCCTATGCTCCGGCAGGAAGAACCCTCGCCGCTGCCTGACGGCAGAAAGGCCTGCCTGTCGCTGTGCGACTTCGTTCCTCCGGAAGAATACGGCTTCACCTCCCCAGCCGGAGCATTTGCCGTCAGCGTGACCGACAGTCGTAAGGGAAGGCCGGACGGAGCCCCGTCAGACACAGGAAAGTGCGGATGCCGGGAATGCAGCTGCGGCCCGGACTACGGCAGCATGCTCAGGCGTTCAGTGATGAACACCCTCGCCGAAGCCGCTTCATCCTGGATTGACTACAGAATCGGCGGAGACTCCGGGCACTGGAAAATCATAAAGCCCGCCGCCGGATATGCAAGCTGTCCTGACCATACCCTCAAGCGCGACATATTGCATCTGCTGCCGGACTCGGAAAAACTCGGAATCACACTCACGGAAAGCTGCGGAATGATCCCGGAGGCTTCCGTCTGCGGAATGATATTCATCCACCGGAACGCCATGTATCCTGATATCCGGGCCATAGGCAGGAAACAGTATGACTGCTATGCCGCACGCAGGGGGATGACGGATGAGGATGCCAGACGGTTTCTCGGACATCTTCTCCGGCCGGCTGCGCCATCAATAGCCCCATGTCCCTGAACCGACAAACAATTCTGAATATTTTTTGCATACAGACAATTTATTTTCATAACTTGCGTCAGTAATTC
>JADIMJ010000081.1 GCA_017694835.1 Candidatus Cryptobacteroides gallistercoris | reverse complement strand
ATCGACGGCAACTACAAAATCAAGGTCGAGCCCGGCACCCAGTCGGGGACAGTAGTAAGGCTCAAGGGCAAAGGCCTCCCGACAGTCAACGGATATGGCACAGGAGACATGTACGTAAGGCTGATGGTATGGATTCCGAAGAAGCTCAGCAAAAGCGAGAAAGAAGTTTTTGAAAGCATGAGGGGCAACGATTCGTTCACACCGTCGCCGTCAAAGGAAGACAAGAGTTTCTTTGAACGGCTCAGGGACATGTTCTGACAGGCAAATTTATTTTATTTATTTCAAGAAAAATTTGGATTGAAAAGAATTATTTGTACCTTTGCAGTCCCAAAAACAAAAGCAACCTCTTGCGGCGGGTATAAAACAGCGCAATGTTGCCACTAATTTTATAAGGACATGGATTTGATTAAAGTTGTAGACCAGGCATTTGCAAATGACAAGGTTGCCGGTTACCCGAAATTCAAGGCTGGTGACACCATTACGGTCACTTACCGCATCAAGGAAGGCGACAAGGAAAGACTTCAGAAGTTCAGAGGAGTAGTTCTCCAGATCAGAGGAGCTTCACCTTACACGAAGACTTTCACAGTGCGCAAGATTTCCAGCGGTGTCGGAGTAGAAAGGATTTTTCCATTCGCATCCCCGTTCATTGATTCAATAGAGCTCAACAAGGTCGGCAAGGTACGCAGGGCAAGAATATTCTACCTCAGGAAACTTTCCGGCAAGAAGGCAAGAATCAAGGAGAAGAAATTCGCCATGGTAAAGGAAGAAGGCGCTGCCGTTGCAGAATAGTCCTGCATCAGGCACCTTTCTGAAAAAGATATCGGAGCCCTTAAGGCTTCAACAACGGCCCCTTAGCTCAACTGAATAGAGCATTTGACTACGGATCAAAAGGTTACAGGTTTGAATCCTGTAGGGGTCACAAAAGAAACCGATTCAAAAGTAATTTTTGAGGTCGGTTTCTTTTTTTTATTGTAGCTAATACATTTGGCATTATGTCTATCTCAAGTCAATGAATTTCACAACTTTTCGGCTGGTCTGCGGCATCTGCAGCTTGGCGATGTATTCAGGAGACTCGAATGTGACATTCGGGGCCACCCGGACCTTGGAGCGGAAAATGTCCTTAATTTCCTTGACAAAGGCTTCACTGTGGTCTTCAGAGCCTACACGGATGGTTATTTCGTCAGTTCCAAGACTATTGGTATAGACTTCTACAATATAATTGACTATCCGGGGGATATTGTCAAGGATATCATACAGGGCAGGAGGGTAAAGAGTCGTGCCCTTGAATTTGATCATCTGGCCTTTCCTTCCGAGGACAGAGCTGAGGCGCATGGTGTTGCGTCCGCACTTGCACGGGGAGGAATAGTGATAACAGACATCTCCCGTCTTGAATCTCAGCAAAGGCATGCCGGTGACACCGAGCGTCGTGATGGTCACCTCTCCAGCTTCGTCTTCACGGACAGGATTGTTGTTCTCGTCAAGAAATTCAACTATAATCAGCTCTGGCTGAAGATGTCCGCCGCAGAAACATCCGCATTCCGTAAAAGAAGACTGCATCTCTGTTGAAGCATAAGTGGAATGCAGCTCCAGACTGCCCCATTTTTCCGCAATGCGCAAGCCAAGGGTATTCAGGCCGAATGTGCCGGGCTGACGCAGGGCCTCCCCGATGCACAGGCATTTCCTGAGGGACGAATTCCTGTAGTCGATGCCGTTCTTTTCCGCGAAGTCGATGAGCTTCATGATGAATGACGGGACAACCATGCCGCATGTGGGATGGATGCGCCTGATTGTATCCCACTGCAGTTCAGGAATACCGTTTCCGACTCTTATGATCCCCATTCCAAGTTCCCTGGCTCCCATATAATATGCCAGGCCTGCCATGAAGCGGCGGTCAATGGTGGTCATCAGCTGCATGATGTCGGCGCTTGTGCAGCCTGCCGTCGTGAATGAGAGATATTCATTGTATGCAAGTCTGTCCAGGTCCGAATCGGTAAGCGTGAAAGTCACAGGATCGCCCAGCGTCCCGGATGTTGTGACATAATCTATTATCTTGCCGGCAGGAACACACCTGAATTCTTCATTGCGCAGCTGCAGGTCAGTCTTGGTGGTGACGGGAATATTCACGAGATCTTCAATTTTCCTGATTCGGGAAACATCAATGGAATATTCTCTGAACATCTTCCGGTAGAACTCGGAATTTGCCGACAGATAACCGAGGGCCTCCGCCATCTTCGCCTCCTGGAATGCCTTGATTTCTTCAGGAGAGCGGAACTGTATGTCCGGCTGTTTTTTCATTTCAATTATAATTTGTCAATTTCTCTCTGTATCACGTCTTTCAGCCATGTCTTCGGCAGAGGAAAGGACAGGGCCTTCTCCCACATTGCCGCGGCTTTCTCAAAGTCCCCCATGCTTTCATAATAATCCCCGGAAATGTCATATGCATCATAGAAAAATGGATTGGATGCCAGCATTCTGTCCAGACTGTCCTGAGGGACAGGATATCCCCCGTCTATGGCAGACCTTATGTAAGAAGCCAGCCTCCTGTAATCCAATGCATCCCTGAAGCCGGAAGAACGCAGGAAGGGATCGGGCGGAATCCTGTGGTCCGGGAGTGTGATTTCCGCTTCGGGGCCGTCTTCGCCGCCGAAGATTTTCCTGAGGTCATAGCATACGAAACCGCCACATTGCCATGGTGCCGTGCTGACCCACATGAGCAGGGAGTCGGGACGGAAGACCACTCCGTGATGAGCAAGGAGCTGATTGACTGCAAGTTCATTGGTATGGCCGAGTTCACATCCGCCCATGCCCTTCCGGTTCCTGAGGACATAAGCAGCTTCTGCCGGTCCCACAGGGCCGATGCTGTCCAGGAGTTCTTCAATCCTGCCGTGGCGGTATCTGCTGTCTGAAGTCCTGATGTTCTCGATATTGCGGCGGTCCTCCATGAAAAGGGGGGACTGAAAATGATTCGTGCAGACTATTCTCAGGCTGTCTTTGCCGGGAAGCAGCAGAGACATCCTGTCCGGGGATTTCTCTATAATTGCCGCCACTCCGTCTTTTGCCGAACCTATCAGAATCGATTCCGACACGAATGTGCGCCTGCGTCCGGCTATGGCATACGCCTCCCCTATGTCTGAGGCGTACTGGAGTATTTCACGCGCCAGGATGGAAATGGGTGTCGCGGACGATGTCGGAATATCGGACTTTGAGGCATTTATGGTCACAGTGAGCCCGGCTTCATTCATGCCGGAGAGGACGCCTGTCATGCCGGGCCATCCCACTGAGGCAAAACTGTAGCCTTCATCTGGGCAGCAGAATGTAACGAGCTTATTCCTTGAGAAATCATCGCCCATATAGAAGTCGAAATTTCTGCCTATGATGAGCCCACCGTCTTCAGACTCGCTTCCCCAGCATCCGAAAGAACTGCAGCCCACCATCATATAGTCCTGCATGACATGGCCGATGTCATGGGCGGAATGATACTGCATCTGACGCTCATACGGAGTTCCTATCATGTCAAATTCATGTGTGCATGACTGGGAAAGTCCGTAAATCTCATTCCTGAATTCTTCGGGGACATTTTCACCGAGATTGCGGTTGAACATGATGATGAAAAAGTGCAGGAACTTCAGATAGGAATCCGACGGGATTATCCTCCGTATCTGCTCTATAAAGACATTTTCCTGATAGAGCAGCAGGTCCCGCGACAATCTGCCTGCGGCATATCCGCGGTCCGGTGCGCTGCCGGAGACTTTCATCTCCCACAGGCCAGATTCGCTCAGCCTCAGCCAGTTGTCTCCGTACACACGCAGACTGTCAGAGAACAGCAGCTCCTCATCATCATGGAACTCACAGTAGGGCATCTTCAGGTCTGAGGACAGATAGAGGCACCACATCAATACGGCAATTGCCGCCGTCAGGACGGCGAGCGATATTCCGCTCCATTTGAGAATTCTTACAAGCGCGGGCATTTTCTCAGGCATAGGCTATTCTTTTTGTCAGATATTCCTGTCCGAGGAGTTCGGAACAGGTCATTATCGATGACAGAGTGACACCCATCACTCCGTGCACATTGACATTCTGTCCGGTAAAGAACAGATTCCCGAGTCTTGTCCTCGGAGAAATCATGCTCAGCAGAGGATTGGCACAGTCTTTCAGAAACCCGTATGCAGAGCCTTCGCAAGTACCGGTGAAATCCCTGTAGCTCAACGGGGTTGTGGCGAAAGTATGCATAATCCGCCCCTCTATCTCCATCCCGCATTCTTCCAGGAAGGCCATGAGTTCGGCGGAGCGGCTGTCCTTGAACTCCCGGTACGAGTCACCCCTGTCCCCGGGAGAAGTGTCCTCCCATTGCCGGAGTTCATCAATGTACATCGGTGCCATGACTGAAATCACCCGGGTATGGGCGGGATCGGAAGACAACGGCTGCTCGGACAGCAGGCAGGACTTGAAAAAGCCCCGGCCGTCTGACCTCGAATACCATACGTCAGCTCCCCGGTGGAAATATATGTTATGGTTGAGATACGGGCTTGTGCCAGGTTCCATCATCAGATACAGAGTAAATACTCCGTATGTATTCTCGAGCGACTCCAGTCTCATCCGGTATGCAGGCTTCAGGCTGCCGTTCCTGTCCAGCATGGCGAGGGTATTGAGCGGATGTATGTCCGAGATGACATTTGCAGCTTCAATGAATTCAGAAGTTCCGTCCTGCCCCTCTGTGTACACCCCTGTCACATGCCCGTCTTCCACGGCAATCCCCGTGGCTTTGCGGCAGTTCATGACAGTGCCGCCGCAGGCCCTGATGTTCACGGCCAGAAGATCCGCTATCTGCATCCCGCCGTCCACGCATCTCCATGCCCCGTCAAGATAGGAAGACATTATCATCCCGTGCTCATAGAATGAGGATCTCCCGCGTTCGCCCCCATATAACAGGCAGTTGCCGCCGAGGACATTCCGCAGCACAGGGTCTTTTACCGACGAAGAAATCGCCTCCGATGCAGAGATGTACATATATTTCAGCCCTTCCCGGGAAGATACGAATCCCCTGCCCAGATTGTCGACTGACACCAGATGCCCCACTTCGGAAACCTTTCTCACATAATCCTCCAGACCCTCTTTCTCGTGAGGGAAATATTCGGCAAGTGTGTCCGCGAACCTTTCCGGGCCTGAAGCATAGTCATATGTCCTGCCCCTGAACCATATTTTGTCAAATGCACTGTCATCGAGCTTCCTGAGCTTCAGTCCGTCCATTATGCCGAAATATCTGAAGCACTGGTTCAGGATCTGGCCGTCGCCGAGACTGCCAATATAATGCAGCCCGGTGTCAAGGCTGTACCCATGGCGGACAAATGTCTGCAGGCATCCGCCGAGAAGACGGTTCTTCTCAAGGACGCACACATTATAGCCTTCCCGGCTCAGGACAGCCCCGCATTCAAGGCCTCCGAGCCCGCTGCCTATTATGACGACATCGTACTTCATGGCAATCTCCTGAGGATGTAAATGGTGTTGGAAGTATATCTGTCATTCCGCATTTCCTTGACCGAAAATCCGTTTGAAGCCGCCATTCCGCGGATTCTCTCACCGGACAGGAAATGCAGGCTGCCTTTCGTCTTGTTGAATCCGGTGATTTTCGTCGAAAAGACTTCCGTCAGCCTGGTAAGGCGGTGTTTCCCCTCCATGGATGAATCCCCGTCCCTTATGACGATGATGCCTCCTTCCGCAAGGCTGTCAGAGCATGCGGACAGAAGGCTCTCCTGAGCTTCTGGACTCAGGTAATGGAGCATGTCATTCATGACGAATGCATCGCTTTCCGGAAGCCGGCATGAAACAGCGTCGGCACAGATGAACTCGGCATGAGCCCCTGCTATCCTGATGTTGGACGCTATGGCAATCTTGTCTTCGTCATAGTCGATTCCTGTCATCTTCCGCTCGGGGGAAAGCATTGACATCATTTCGCACAACGCCCCCATCCCGCATCCGATGTCGGTAATCCGGCCCGAGCGGGGAAGAATCCCGTCAAATACGGCATAATAATCCTCCATGCCGAGCTTCACTTTCATATACCATTCAGTCACAGGGCCCTTGTATACATATGCGGACGCAAGGGCATCCCTGAAATACGGATTGTGCGCATTGTCCAGCTCCCGGCAGAACATGCCGTATTCCTCCCTCATATACCTGCATACGGATTTCGTCCTCTCATTGAATGCATTGCCGAAGGAGGTGTCATCCGGCGTTATCCGCGGCAGCACCTTATATCCGACCATACTTTTTCTGATATACCAGGGACGCTTTTTCGGTATGGCCCTCCAATTGCCGTAAAGAAGCACGGGGAGGATGTCCGCGCCTGCCTTTTCCGCAATATAGAAAGCACCGTTGTGAAATCTCCTGATGACTCCGTCCGCGGACCTCGTCCCTTCAGGAAAAATTACCGCACAGTATCCTTCGGCAAGCTTTTCCTTTATCTTGTCCAGGGCATATTCATATCCGTCATCTGTACATATGAAGCCGGAATATTTTATCATCCGGCCGAAAAGCGGAGAATTCCATACCCAGCCGTTGGTCACCATTATCATCCTGGGAGTCAAGGAAAGCATCATCAGTATGTCAAGGAAAGACTGATGGTTTGCAACGATGATTGCCGGTCTGCGGAAATCCTCTCCCTCGGGATTGAGCCGGACTTTCCGGATACCTGCGGCAGCAGCAAGTATGGTTCGGGACATATAATGCATGACATATGAGACCCAGAGACTCTTGCGCCTGCGGCTGACCGGCACCAGATACAGGGGGAATATGAGCAGGCTCGTAATGATGCAGCCTGCTGCAAACATGGAAAAAAGGGCCGCAGTCCTCAGGATGCCGGGTATTGTCGCCGGAGGACAGCCTTCCGAAACGGGACCTGATATGAAGACCCTGAACAGAATAGGCTGCAGCACATACGCTACAAGAACGACGGCAATGATTCCGAAAATCGATATCGCCGCTATTGACCTCAAGGCCGGATGTCCGGCGAATATCAGGGCCCCGATGCCGACCAGTATCGTGAACGCGGAAAAGAAAATCGCCGTCTTGTGATATCCGAGAAGGTCCCTCCCGTATTTGTACTTGCTTATCAGCCCGTCCATTATGAAAATGCTGAAATCATCCCCTATGCCGAAGATGAAAGTAGACAGGATGATGTTGATGATATTGAATTTCATCCCGAATATGCCCATGAAGCCGATTATGATAATCCAGCTTATGAACATGGGGAGAAAACTCATCAGCGCAAGCTCCAGCCTTCCGTATGACAGCCACAGTGCCAGGAAAATCAGGACGGAGGATATGTACAGCACCAGATAGAAATCGTGGTTGACAGCCGAGACCCATTTCCTGAGAAAGAACGAACGGTCGAAGACCACCGTGGCCTGCTGTCCGGCAAAGGCGTCGTACACCTCCTGTCTGGAAGAATCGTCAAGCCTGACATTGGATATCAGCATCACGAGACTGTCTGAAGCGGCATACCAGTTTTCAAACAGGGGTGACGCCGGTCCTGCCGCATAATCAGCCGGCACATATTCACGGTCCAGCATCGCCCGGAAGCCGTCAAACGCCCCGGGACGGAAACCGGCCCCGACGGCGGCATCCTCCACTGAAGCCAATACCCATTCCTTCCTCTCTTCCGTCCAGTATCCTTTCCACCGTTCTATGCGGCGGAGCTGCTCGTCCTCAGGCACAATGAAGCGTTCTGCGGAAGACCAGCCCTTTATCCTGCCTTCGGACATCATGACGGCAAGCAGTGAATCCGTGGCCCTGTACTGTCTTGAAGCCTCCGCGACTGTCTTCCCTGTGCTCACGAACAGTATGTTCTGTTCATCCCCGTCCGTCAGAGACATCAGCTTCTCCTCTGCCTGTCTTATATGACGGGGCTCGAAGTTTATGCCAGACAGGTCGTCCTCAAATGTGACTTTCCCGGAAGTAAAGGCACATACTGCCGTCAATATTGCCAGGATGCCGACAAGTATCCTGTTTTTCTCAAAATGAAGCGAATTGAATCTTTCAATTGCAGACAGCATCTTCCCCTGGCCGGAATCTGCCTGGCCGGAAAGGAACTGAGGGAGAAAGAGCAGGCAGAATAATGTCGTGCCGATAAGGGCGAGAGAGGCGAAGAGACCGAAATCCTGCAGAAGCCGCGAAGAGGTGAAAAGCAGCCCCAGAAATGCACCTATCGTCGTGAAGCTCCCCACAGTCAGAGGATATACAAGTTCCTTGAGAAGCTGCTCGACCGAACTCACGTGATTCTGATGCGCAAGCACATGGATGGAGTAGCTCAAGGCTATCCCCAGTACGGCGGACCCTGCACCCACGGCTATAGCCGATATTGTCCCCTGTATGAAATAGACCAATGCGAGGGAGAACAGGGCGCCGAACAGGGCGGGCACGATTATCAGGGGGATTGACCTCTTGCTCTTGAACGCGAAGAAAATGAATGTAATGATGATGACAAGCGCGATGGAGGAAGTCAGGTAAGTGTCCCTTTTAATCTGCCGCGCGTTGTATACGCCTACCGACGGTCCCCCGAAATACTCTATGTCCAGGTCCGGGAAATCCGCTCTCACAGACTCCAGGACTTCCTCCAATGCCATCACCAGGGGTTCGTTCTTGCCCGTGTTTCCGGTACTGTACACCGGAGATATAAGCATTATGAGAGTGGACCCGTCCTTTGAAAAGATATGACCGGACAAGACGGTGTAGTCGGATTCAACCTGAAAATCGCGCAGGCCGGAGAAGGCTTCGGAGGCAAGCCCGAGGGGATCCCGGAGGATATGCTCCTTCACCGCAAAGCCTGACGGAACAATCAGGTTCATGAAATTGGACTGCATCTTCTCCCGCAGGGCGGAGGGAGAGACAAGCGAATCAATCCCGGCATAATCCGTACTGTCAAGAAAAACAGGCAGATGCGAATAAATGAAGTCTTCCGCTGCCTTTACCGTGGAATTGCCTGCATCCGACATGATGCCCTTTATCATAGGGGCGGCAGGGCTGCAGGCAAGCCTGGCTTCAACATTATCCGAAGCGGCAATAAGGCTGTCCCTGTCCCCGGACCCGGAAATCATGACCACTATCTTGTCCTTTACCGTAAGGTTGTCGAAGACTTCCACCGCCAGCCGGCTGTCCCTGTCGTCCGGCAGAAAGCTGTTTATGTTCTCCACATACGAAACCTTCGACGCAAAGTAGGCGGAAACGGCAAATAAAATGACAAGGACGGTATAGAATACGCCCCTGTTCTTTCTGAAAAAATGATATACGGCTATGAACAGAACATCCATGGTCATCTTCTCCTCCTGAAAATAAAAAGCAGCAATCCGCTCACTGCCCCTGCAGCAAGCGCGCAGACAGCGGCAAACACAAAGCTCCCTACAACATATTGTTCAAGTACCCTGACAGTATTCTCCAGGGAAATCTCCCCGGGAAGAAGTATCACCGGCCGTCCGAGAATCCTGCAGCCGGTATAATAGCTTCCGTACAGGATGAACGGTATCATCGGGGGGATGCTCACGTTGGACGCCACCAGGGTGATGACCTTGTTGAGTTTCAGCATGTGGGCTATTGCAGCGGCGGCTATCATCTGATAGCCCCATATCGGCACTATTCCCATGAATACCCCCAGCATGACGGCTGCGGTTATCTTCAGATTGGAATCCGTGGCATTGGCAATATGCTTCCTGTAGAAAGACGCGATATTTTTCCTGCTGAGGCTGCGGAAAAAATTCCTCGGCCATATCCACAGCAGGCAGACAAGGACCAGCAGCGTATTCAGGACACTTATCCGGGAAAAATCCCGGAATGGCCTGAAATGGGAAATCCGTTCTTCCGGCGGCTGGTAATGGACTTTCACCGGTATATTCCGGACAACCGTCCCGTTCCAGGAAGCAAATACGATGGCCTCGAGCTCGAATTCATATTTCCCCGTATACCACCAGCCGGAGAAATCAGTCTTCCTGAGAGGATAGAGCCTGAACCCGGACTGGGTG
Organism: Candidatus Cryptobacteroides gallistercoris; assembly: GCA_017694835.1. Classification (GTDB taxonomy): domain Bacteria; phylum Bacteroidota; class Bacteroidia; order Bacteroidales; family UBA932; genus Cryptobacteroides; species Cryptobacteroides gallistercoris. The sequence continues at coordinate 14,461 of JADIMJ010000081.1, read as the reverse complement.
TCGGTCAAGGCATTGCCTGTCTCGAGACGATACCAGAAATTGGAGAATCTGTTGGCAAATGTATTTTTCCCGGGCATATTGTCGGCGGCGATGTCCCTTGCCCCGACAAGCAGGGCATCCGGGGTTTTCCTGATTTCATCAAGGAAAAGCGGAATGTCAGACGGGAAATGCTGTCCGTCCGAATCTATTGTGATTGCGTACCTCCAGCCTTTCTCCTTCGCGGCCTTCAGCCCGGTCTTGAGGGCATTCCCCTTGCCCATGTTGCGTTCATGTGCAATCACTGTGACAGAGTCCCCGAATCCGCCAAGCACCTCTGATGTGGAATCCGTCGATCCGTCATTGACGACAATGACATCAGGGATATATTCCAGTATCCCGTGCAGGACATCGGACAGAGTGCCTGCATTGTTATATGTGGGCACCACTACAACGGTATCTGATTCTCTTTCTGTCAGCATAATTGACTCAAAGTATTTCCGGTCTGCTTCACCACGGACATCCTGCATCACCTGTCCGCAGCCGTCAGTTCCATGCATATCCCCGACAGCCTGTGTCTTACGCTCACTTTGCGGAGCGAACCGTCAGGAAATCCATGCCTGGTGCAGACAAGACCCGAGCTGCGGCTGGTCCAGAAGTCCTCCCCTTCCCTGACAATCCGTCCCGAATCAATAAAGATACACCGCAAATTGTTTTCAAGCAAGCGCAGCAACGGTTTTCTCTCCAAAAAATCAGCACATGACATGACCTGCATGCCCCCTTCACCGACAACGACATCGAACAGGCTCATGCCGAACCATGTCACTGCGGAGGCCCTGACTGAAGAGCCTGTCTTCTTTACGGCCAGCATGCACGATGTCCGTGTATCTTTCACGGTGAATTCCATATTGTACAGGCCGCCGTCTTCCCCCGTAAGTTCCACGGCAGGCACAGGGATACGATGTGCCGGTGCGGCATGCGGGGAGCAGCCGGACACAAGCGGCACAAGCAGCACAAGCAGCGGAAGAAGCAGATGCTGCAGAAATGAAGCGCCTGCGGCCCGCAGACATTCAGCTTTGGCGGACATGGACATCAGTGAAGATTATATTTAATGTCGCTGAACCTGTATTCCGTGCTGTCAGCCCCGTCCTCCATCATTTTCAGAGAGAGAAGGGCCATGGTCTCCTTGTCAAAGCGGAGCTCAATCCCGGCAATATATTCACGGATAAATGAATTTTCAGGCCTGAGGACCACAAGATACTGTGCCCCGTCTTCATAATGCTTGACGGAAAAGTCTTCCCCAAGCACCGACAGGTCGCCGGTCATGCATGCCGTCATCATGTTCCGGATCTGAGAGAACACCGGATTTCCCTGAACGGGAGTACTGTTTTCCGTTCCTCCGGAAATTATGGTGACGGATTCACTGTCCATGACAATGGCATAGTCAACCGGAGCGTCATACTGCATTCTGATTTTATCGGGACGCACAAAGGAGAATGTTCCGGATGTCACGACATCCCGCTGCAGCACATCCATATATTTCCTCTGCTCGAAACGGCTGTCTATCGAATTGACGGATGATGTCATCTTCTCTAGTCCAGCATTGAATTCGGTCAAATCAGTGATTTCAACAGGTTCCTCGGCCGGACCTGCGGCTGAGAATAAAGGCAGGGCCGCCGCTGAAAAAAGGAATGCGGCAGCAGCCGATATGTATTTTCTCATATTCATGCCAATCATTGTCTATAATTCGTGGGCGATAATTCGTGCCAGTCATTGTCTATAATATGTCATTCATCGTCCTGTCGGCAGCATAGCCTTCGGACTGAAGATACAGCAGCAGTTTTTCAAGGGCATCTGCACACCCTGGCAGCCTGTCGTGCATGAGTATCACAGAGCCCGGCCTGAGCCTGCGGGCAACCGAGGACACAATCTCCTCCGCCGACTTGCCTGTCGTGTCATATGTCCTTATGTTCCACCCCGCAACGATGAAGCCCAGATTCTCCGCAGCCTCAGCCACAGTGGGATTAGTCACTCCGAACGGGGGACGGAAAAGCACGGTGTCAAGGCCGGTGATCCGCTTCAGGGAAGACGAGCACCTGAGAAGGTCGTCCTGCATTTTTCCGGAACGGAACAGCGGAAACCACGGGCTGTGTGACCACGAATGGTTTCCTATTGCATGACCTCCGGCAATGATTCTCTCCACTGTCTTCCTGTTCCCTTCCAGGCGGCTTCCTATGCAGAAAAAGGTCCCTTTTGCCCCGAATTTTTCAAGGACATCCAGTACTTTCCCGGTATTTTCGGGCGACGGGCCGTCATCAAAGGTAAGATACACTCTCTTTTCACCGGCATTCCCGCGGCACAGTGCCTTCACATAGACTCCGGACGAAATGCAGGCGGAACCATATGCGAGCCATGCCAGCGCAGCGGCCAGCACAATCCACGACATGACAGCAAGCAGCATCATATTCCGGCACCGGTTTTCTTCAGGAGGACAAGAGAATGGCTCATGTTCCTGAAAGAATTGCACACGAGAAGACATGGGGCGCTGCATGATCCGGCAAAGGCTGCGGCCTCGTACAATACCCTTGCCGAAGCCGTACCGTATTCTCCGCATATTTTCTTGACTTCGGCCCCGTTGAATATTTCAACAGAAGAAAGGCCAAGCCCGAAGCCCGAAAGGAAATCCGATGCGAACTCCATTCTCTGCCTTTCATCAAGAGGCCCCCTGCGGACATCCAGTCCTGCAAGCTCCACGGAACTGCCGCTGTCAGGCCTGTTCCCCAGGAGGAAGAAGCAGGCTCCCTCCCCTTCCTTTTCACCGCGGCGGAAAAGGCCTGCCCTTTCCTTCAGGACATGTGCTTCCCGCGTAATCTCGTCAAAGGCCCCGGCCAATACATTCCTCTTTCCTTCGGCAATCTGCAGCACCGCATCAAAAAGAGCACTCTCAAAGCTCAGCCCGCGGTGGACATAAGTCATGTTGTACACCTTTATCCCTTTCAGCAATGCAATCTGGGAGCCCACCGTATTGAACACCGAACGCATGAACGGCGTGGGGTTGAGCCCGCATTCATTCCTTTCAGTCATTTCCGAAAGAAACTTTCCCGTATCCTCAAGTCCTCCCAGCGAAGTGGCTGTGACAACAGCGTCAATTCCGTCCGCGGGGATGTCATCCAGGCACAGCATGCCGGCCGCCACTCCCATCCTTACGAGACGGCACATCCTCCTGAGGGCATTCGGACTGCGGACAATGGCCGAAAGATTCAGATTCCCAAGCGAGGACGCATCGACTGATGCGGCCCTGTTTATATATACCGGCACTACAGTTTTCATAATCTTCAACAGTGTTCAGTCAATCAGCATCGGGAGAATACAAGCGTGGAATCATTGCCTCCAAATCCGAAGGAATTGGACAACACATTCCTGATTTCCAATCCGGTACGGCAGGAAAGCTCCGGCACAAGCCCGGTTTCGGGCATAGGCACGGCAAAATTGAGGTTCGGCCATACCGCACCTTCAGACACGGACAGGACCGAATAGACGGCCTCTATGCCCTCGGATGCGCCGAGAGTATGCCCTATGAAAGGCTTGACGGAACTGAACATCGGAGGGCGGTCACCGAAGATGCGCCTTATCGCGACGCTTTCCGACAAGTCATTCTGAGGCGTTCCTGTCCCGTGCACATTGATATAGTCCACATCCCCGGGACCGATTCCGGCATCCCGCATGGCAGCTGTCATCGACATGTACGCCCCCTCCCCGTCAGGAGAGCTTCCGGTCTGATGAAAAGCTTCATTCACATTTGAAAATCCTTTCAGCCGGCAGTATGGCGCCTTTCTTGCCGATTGCTCCGACTGCAGCACAAGGAAGCCTGCCCCCTCCCCGAGATTCAGGCCGTTGCGGGCATCATCCATCGGACGGCAATGGTTCCTGTCCAATATCATCAGGGAATTGAAGCCGTTGAGAGTAAAGCGGCACAACGCGTCCATGCCCCCGACTATCACAGTATCAAGCAGGCCCTGTCTTATGAGACGGCCCCCGAGCATGACGGCATTGCCCGCCGACGAGCAGGCAGTGCTTATCGTGGTCACAAAACCCTTTATCCCCAACTTGCCGGCAATGAAATCAGTGGAAGCCCCGCAGTCATGCATGGCCACATTCCTGAGCCGTCCGGCGGCGTTGTCCGCCATAAATTCCGGATAGAAATCTTCCGTCAGGTCCATGCCTCCTGCAGAAGTGGCAGCAATCAGTCCTGTCCTGCTTCCGGAAATATCCGCAGATGAATCCTTCAGGGCTTCAGCCGCCGCCATCAGGCCGAGCAGGGCTGTCCTGGACACCGTCTTCCGCGCAGGAATTCCGAGCATGGCCTTCAGCTCGGAATTGTCCGCCCTGACCTCTCCTGCAGGACAGTCGAGCGAGGTACGGAAATGCATGACAGGCCCTATCCCGTGACGGCTTTCACGGAGTGACGCAAGATTCTCCCGGACATCAGTCCCTATGGCGGAGACAGCTCCGAGGCCTGTCACCAGAATTTCTGTCATTTCGCATGTTTTCTGATATAATCCGCAATCGTAGAGACTGAATAGAAGATTTCCTTGCCTTCTTTCGGCTTCTCGACCTTGACCCCGTAATTCCTCTCCAGGATAAGTATTATCTCAAGTGCGTCTATGGAGTCCAGGCCGAGGCCGGTCTCTCCGAAGAGAGGCATGTTGTCATCTATGTCAGCCGGAGTGATGTCCTCCAGGTTAAGCGCTTCAATAAGCTGCTTCTTCAGATTTTCATTAAGATTTTCCATATGTCCGATTTATTTTCTGTTTGGAATTCCAGTTTCTCCACTACTGTCTGCAAGGAGCTCGAATACTGCCTCATACGAGCCCTTCACATACTCACACCAGCCGGTTGTGCAATAGCGGACTCCGTTGCGGGACAACACCATGGATGCATATTCCCGCAGTTTGTCCGGTTCATATTCCCGGGATATGAAGAATGTGTTCTCCCCCTTGATCTTATGCCTGATGCAGATTTCCCCTGCCACGACATTGGGCAATGTATACACAAAGACGGAAGGACTGGCGGCAGCCTCCCCGCCCGCGGCCAGGGACTCAAGATGCCTCAGGTCCGAATCCATCGACGAACTGGAGTCAGACAGGACGAGAGCCATTTCTTCCGGACCGAATTCAATGCCGTCAAACAGTTCTCCGGCAGCAAGATATCCGAGCTTGCACAGATTGTCCATCTTGAAGAATTTCAGGTCAGCACGGCCCCTTTCATGATACAGGGCTCTGGCGAATTCCCCGAATTCCCCGGTTCCGGTGCTGAATACGGTCTTGCCGTCCCTCGTGAGTTTCCCGTCCCTGATCGTGACCGTCCTGATGATACGGTATGATGCAGCAGGCCGGAATCCCGCATCGCCCATGTCTTCCGTTCCAGACTTGCCGGAAGTATATTCAGGAAGACTCAGGACCACAGCTGCATTGCATCCCCCGAAGCCGGAAGCCGCCTTGACGCAATGTCTCATGGTTACCTGCCTCGGAGAAGCGGAGACATTCAGGGGCATCGGGGTCCCGGGTGTTCCGAATCCCTTTGTCCCCCAGACAATGCCGCGGCGGAGCTGGCTGGCGGCCATGACCGTCTCTATCACTCCGGAAGCCCCGAGTGTGTGTCCGAAATACGGTTTGAGGCTCTGGACCGGCACGGAGGACAGGCCGGCAAGGGCTATTGCCTTCGATTCCATCTCGTCATTGTACACGGTGGCGGTGCCATGCATATTCAGGAAACTGATGTCATCCGGCTGCACACCGGCTTCGCGCATGGCATTGCGCATGGCAAAGAACAGCCCGTCTCCGGTACGCGAAGGTCCGGAAATATGATTTGCGTCATCGCTTATGGCCCCTCCGGACAATACGACCGCACCTTCCCTGAACTCGTCTGAAATAAGGATAGCACCTGCGGCTTCGCCGAGATTCAGGCCGTCCCGCCTGCTGTCATAAGGACGGCACAATTCATTGCTAAGGGAGCGGAATGAGGCAAATCCGCTGACGATGAAACGGGACAGAGTATCACATCCCGCCACTATGATTTTCCTGTATTTACCGGACAGGACAAGTCTTCGGCCGACCACAAGGGCGGAAACGCCGGAAATGCAGGCATTTGAAATCACACAGCAGCGGCCGGCAGCCCCGAAGCGGGCGGCGACCCTTTCGCCCATCCGCCACAGACAGGCCCTGCTGTCCTGCTCCGGGGCAGAAGGATCCAGGAGGCTGACATTGCCCTTGGTTGATGAGAATATAATGAAAGTGTCCGGTGAGGAAAGACTGATGCCGGTCTGCCTGACGATGCTGCCGATGACGGCCGCAAGCAGAAGTTCTGTCCTCGTAAGGATGCCGTCCTGCATGTCTTGGCCGCCGTACTGCGCGGCAATAGAAGCATAAGTTTCATCCGGAATCACGGCGGCCATGACCGGGGAACAGGAAAGCCGCGGATCATTTCTCTCCGCAACACCCGAAAGGCCGGATTCCACTGCCCGCACATTGGCGGCGACTCCGGTCCCGAGGGCTGTGATTACCTCCGCTGCCGTTATATATGTCTTCATATTATATTCCATTTTCTTTTCCATTCACGGTAGAAATCAGGAGCTGTGAGCTGAAGCTGGCCGTCCTTGTCAAGGAACACCTGCACTGTTGTGCCGGATGCCATCAGTTCGTTGTCCGAAGCCCTGTATAAGGCATACACAAGCTGTATCTTTGCTGCTTCCGACGGCACATATCCCGTCTCGACTATGATTTCTTCACCGAAAGTCAGGGATTTCCTGTAGCTGCAGGTCAGTTCCACGACAGGGACAGTATAGCCGGCCCCGAGCACCTGCAGATACGAGATTCCGTATTCCCTGCCGAAATTTTCCCTGCCGTCTTCAAAGAATTTCGCATAATTGCCGTGCCACACGACACCCATCGCATCAGTTTCACTGAAACGGACCCGTACTCTGGTGCGGCTGAAAAGCACCGCCCTTTCCCTATTTCTCCTGAGCCTCTTCATTCAGATAAATTTTCATGTTTCCTTCCGCTACTGTCTCCGACCCGTTCCTGCATACCGCATGGACAAGGCTCATGTTGAAGATATCGGCGAGAACTTCCACAGAAGTCTCCAGCCTGTCCCCCGCCTTCGGGAGATTCAGGGAGAACTTCATCTTCTCGACCGAAGCTATGAACCCTTCCGGCACAGGACGGTTCTCCCGCATGTGCAGAAAGCCGGCCCTTGCAGCAGCAGACTGTGCGATGTGCTCCACTATTCCCGGAGCCGCAAGACTCCCTCCGGCAAAAAACACATTGTCTTCCCTGACCGTCAATGCGGTCCACGACCTGCCGTCCGGGGCAATTCCTCCGAACTCATCAACCATGACCATCGGAGGCCGCTGAGGAACAAGGGACAGAATATCCGCCCCTGAAATATTTACGGACTCCGGTATCATGCGGGAATACATTCAAGAAGTGAATGGCCGAAGCCGATGCCGTCTTTGACAGAGGCAACCTTAAGGCCGGCCAGGGCTATATACGAGCAAAGGTCCCCGTATGAGAACATCTTGCTGTTTCCGTTTGCCATGACCGTGAAGTAAAGGCTCGTCTGCGTAAGGTCAAAAGATGCGGTATCATACTGCTGCCTGTCCCACAAGGTCTCCATAATCATTATTCTGCCTCCTGCCGCAAGCGACCCGGAGGCCCTCCTGAGGATGTCCGTCACCTGTTCCGCCGAAAAGCAGTCAAGGAACTGGCTCATCCATATTATGTCAAATCCTTTCGGGAAAACGGTACCCTGGTCAAGGATATCGGCCGGGCAGCCGTGAATCCTGGATTTTTCAGAATATCCGGATATGTTCTCCTGCATCATTCCTATCTGCTGGGGAAGATCCATTACAGTCACCTCGACGTCAGGACTATATGAGGTGCATTTCATCGCCCACTTGCCCGTATTGCCCCCTATGTCAAGAATCCTGCGCGGCGCTGAGGCAAACACTGTCGCGAGGACTTCCGGGAATGATGAATCCGAATAGAAATGGTCGAACGCGAACCAGCTTTTCCTGGCCTGCGGTTCAAGGGATGACAGTCCCTCATATATCGTAGGCCAGCCGCCAAGTTCCCTGAGGCCTTCGGGTCGCCCGTTCCTTATGGCATCCTCAAGCCACCAGAAGCCTTTGTAGTTGACATCATGATTGAAATCAAGATTTACCTTGACCATGGGGTCGTTTATGAGGAACCAGCCTGTCTTTGTAAGAGTATATCTGCCGTCTTTCACGGAAACAGTCCCTGCCGTAAGGGAGGCCTCAAGCAGCACTTTTGCCCCGTACCGGGAAATTCCCGCATACTCGGCTGCCTCTTCCTCGGTATGCCCTCCGGGAGAAGACAGGAATGAAAAAATCCCGAGCTTTGCCATCACCCTGGCAACCTGGAAGACTATGGCTCCTGCGGCTATGACATGCGCATCCCGCTGGGCCCGGGCAGCACTTTCCGCCGCCGCCCTGTCATTTCGTTTCAGTGTCATTTTTCCAAAAGTCATAATAATTGAACCACTGTTCAGGATACCGCCCCAGCATTTCTTCCAGCACTGAGGCATATCTGTCCAGGACGGCCTCCTTCGTCATCCTGCCTTCGCTGATTCCGGACGGGAAGAAGTGAAACCGATACTTCATCCCGGGCTCCCTCATGGCAAAATAGAATACTACAGGCACCCGCATCCTGGAAGCAAGCAGGAAGGGCCCCATCGGGAACAGCGCCTTCCTGCCCAGAAGACTGCCGCAGAGAGTCTTTTCCTCAGGAGTGTACCTGTCTCCCTGGAAACAGACATACTCCCCTGCCTGCAATGCGGCCGTTATGGAAAAAATATGGGCAAGGCTGTCCTCATTCACCGGAATAATCTTATAGTCATGTGATATGGCATTTGCCTCAAGAAGTTCCTTTATCCTCCTGTGCTCGTTGTCGTACATGACTATATTGAGCCTGTCCCCGTATTTGCTGAAAAACGGTGCGCCTATCTCCCAGTTGCCGATATGTGCGCCAATCATTATGACACCTGCACCGCTGTCCAGTATCCTGAGGAACTCGTCGTAATTCTCAAAGCGGAAAGTATACTTCCCTGACATTCCCCCGTTGATTGCCATCTTGTCTATCAATGTCCTGCCGAGCGCATGGAAATTCCTGAATACCATCAGGACACTTGCAGCACGGCCAAGACGGAGCGACCGCCGTGAGTATGACCATATGGAACGCACGGCCTTCGGGGCGAAAAGGACAAAATACGGCACTACCAGATACAGGAAGGCATACGCAGTCCGCACTCCTGCACTGCGTATCAGCCAGATGAAGAACCTGTAGCCGAAAAGTCCGCCCCTTGTCTGTCCTTTCCAATCAGATGCCATTTCAGGTCAGACTTTTTCCGTTCAGGCTTCCTTATTCATTCTCGAGAGTATCATCCCGTAGAGGTCGCTGAAAGTCTTCACCCCTTCGAAATCCTTGGCAGTCACCTTGAAGCCGAAGTTCTTCTCAATGAGCACGACCATGTCCACAAAGTCAAGGCTGTCCATCTCAAGTGTCTGTACCATCGGGGCCTCTGGCTGTATCTCCTCAATGTCAACTTCGAATCCTTCAGCCAGGGTCTCTCTGATTTTCTGAATTATCTCTTCTTTTTCCATATCATTACTTTTTGAATTTTTTCAATACAAGGGTCGAGTTCGTGCCTCCGAAGCCGAACGAGTTCGACAGGAAGGCATCGAACTCCATGTCGACTCTGTCCGGAGGAATACGGAGTGCCGCCGATGCCTCGTCAGGATTCTCGAAATTGATGTTCGGAGCAATGAATCCGTTCTGCATCATAAGGATGGAATATATGACTTCGCTCGCTCCCGCCATCCACATCTCATGCCCTGTCATGGACTTGGTGGAAGCCACATACGGACTGCATGCACCGAAGACCTCGGCAATGGCCCTGGCCTCGTTCAGGTCGCCGACCGGAGTGGAGGTGGCATGTGCGTTGACATAGGAGATTTCTTCCGGCCGGACTCCGGCATCCCTCAAGGCCATTTCAATCGAGCGTTTCGGCCCGTCTACATTAGGGACGGAAATGTGCTCGCCGTTTGACGAAAATCCGTATCCGGTCACCTCTGCGAGAACAGCAGCCCCGCGCCTGAGGGCTGACTCATAGCTTTCAAGGACGAGACTTGCGGCTCCTCCGCTGGGCACGAGGCCGTCCCTGTCCCTGTCAAACGGCCGGGATGCCCTGTGCGGCTCGTCCATTCTCTTTGAGAATGCGCCAAGCCCGTCAAAGCTGCCCACGGAATACGGGTTGACTTCCTGTGCGCCCCCGCACAGGATGCAGTCCTGCAATCCGGAACGAATCATGAGATATGCGATGCCTATGGCATGTGAACCGCTGGCGCAGGCACCGGATATGGTGAAATTGATTCCCTTGAGGCGGAATATAACCGACAGGTTCATGGATACGGTGGAATTCATCGACTGGAATATGGCGCCCGAGCCAACCATTGCCGTATCCTTCTCAGCCCTGATGATGTCCACGGACTTGATTACGGGCTCGGAACTGCAGTCATTTCCATAAAGGATGCCCACTTCATTGTCCCTCAGGAAATCTTCGCCGATTCCTGCCTGGGAGAAGGCCTCCAATGTCGCCATGTATGCATATTCCCCCTGCTCCGGCAGACTGTTGCGCTTCTTGCGGTCAAGCATGCCCTTGAGCACGGGTCTCTCGACTATGCCGGTAAGGGCGGAGTGGAATCCCATCTCCGTCCGCTGAGGATCGATGCCGATTCCTGACCTTCCGCAGTAGAGGGAATCCAGCACCTCAGCTTTGCTCTTCCCAATGCACGACCAGATTCCCATGCCGGTCACCACGACTCTTCTGTTCATATATTCTTTACCGAAATAAATTGTCAAATGTCTGTCTCTTCCCCTATGTGTACAGGCCACCGTTCACGGATATCACTTCCCCCGTTATGTAGCCGGACTCTTCCGATGCGAGGAATCCCACCAGGGACGCCACTTCCTCCGGTCTTCCGAACCTTCCCGCCGGAATGAGTTTCTTCAGCTGGCTTTCGTCAAGGTCACTTGTCATGTCGGTGGCAATGAATCCTGGAGCCACGGCATTGACAGTGACTTTTTTCCTGGCTATTTCCTGGGCCAGGGCCTTGGTCGCCGCTATCAGCCCTCCTTTCGCCGCGGAATAATTGGTCTGCCCCGGAAGGCCCTTGATTCCTGACAGCGAGGCTATATTGATGATGCGCCCGAACCTTGAGACGAGCATGTCCTGCAGAAGGCATCTCGTGACATTGAGGAAACCCTTGAGCGTGACATCAATGACGGCATTCCAGTCATTGTCCTCCATCCACACGAGAAGGGCGTCCCTGCGGAAGCCGGCGTTGTTGACAAGTACCGGGATATAGTCTCCCGGATGCGCTTCTTTCCACGCCGCGACAGCAGCTTCCACCGCTGCCCTGTCTGCGACATCGAACTTCATCAGCTCCCCGTCACCTCCGCTGTCCCTCACAAGAGACAGCACCTTTTCCGCCTCGGCATCATTGCTCCTGTAGTTGATGAGGACATTGAAGCCCATTTCCGAGAGCTTCAGGCATACGGCCCGGCCTATTCCGCGGCTGCCGCCGGTCACCAGCGCATATTTTCTGCCGTTCATACAGTTCTTGACTTCAAATATTCTATTACCTTCTGTATTTCCCTGTATCTCGGGCTGTCATCCCTGAATGCAGGCACGATTGCCCTCACATCATCATACAGTTTCCTTGTGACAGGTGACAAATCTCCGGCAATGGACAGACAGTCCACAGCCTGCGCCAGGGATATCAGATGGATGGCCGTCACCTGGAATGCATTTTCCACCACCTTGCCGGCCAGCAGGGCGGAATTTGTGCCCATGCTTACTATATCCTGATTGTCATTGTTGTTCGGTATGCTGTGAACATACATCGGGTTGGACAGTGTCTGGCATTCGGCCGTGGTCGAAGTTGCCGTGAACTGCGAGGCCTGCATCCCGTAATTGAGCCCGAGGACTCCCATATTCACGAAAGGAGGCAGGATGCCGTTGATCTTGTCATGCATGAGATAGTTCAGCTGGCGCTCGCAGAGCATCGTCATCTTGGTCACGGCTATCTTCAGCTTGTCCATTTCAAATGACACATAGTCGCCGTGGAAATTTCCGCCATGCCAGACATTGTCCGTATCAGGGTCGACAATCGGATTGTCGCAGGCGGAATTGATTTCATTGACAAGGACCTTCTCTGCATTCTCCAGCTCCTCAAGGACGGGGCCGAGTATCTGGGGCACGCATCTCAGGGAATAATACGGCTGCACCTTGTGCCCGAACTGCTTCTCCTGATGATGTCCGTTGTACAGCTCTGCGGTGCGTTTCCTCAGGCAGCGGCTTCCGGCGGCATCCTCCCGCATGAGTCCTGCCACAGTACGCTGGCCTTCATGAAGTTTGGCATCATTAAGTTCCCTTGACATCAGGTCGTCATATGAGGAGGCAACCTCATTGATGAGCACCGAAGCAGTAACTACCGTACGGAAAAGCCTGCGGACATAGATGAGATTCACCAGGCCGATGCCTGTCATCACGGATGTCCCGTTGGTGACGGAAAGGCCCTCCCTTGTCTGAATCCGCATAGGAGAGATGCCGAGCCTCCGCAGTACGGAGGCCGCCTCCTCGGGTTTTCCCTCATAAAAGACCTCCCCCTCTCCGATAAGAGCCAGGGCCATGTGCGCGAGCTGGACAAGATCCCCGCTGGCGCCCACGCTGCCATGCTCGGGGATATACGGATATATGCCCCGGTTAATGAATTCGGCAAGCTCCTCCGGCAGCTCCGGACTTATGCCTGACTCGCCTTGCAGAAATGTCATTAGCCGGGCAAGCATCGCACCCCTGACATAAAGCTCGGACAGAGGTCTGCCTGCGCCTGTCGCATGACTTCTTATTATATTGTACTGGAGCTGTATCAGGGAATCATCGTCGACACGATACTGGGCCATCGGTCCAAAGCCGGTATTGATGCCGTAAATAATCTTGTCTTTGGCAAAATCCTTCAGGAAACGGAAACTTTCCTCAACCTTTTTCTTCGCTTCATCTGATATGTGAATCGGCTCGTTGTCAAATAGTATTTTTTCTATGGAGTCCAGTCCGACTCTGGTTCCGATTGTCATATATAAACCTCCTGTAAAACGGCAGGAACGGTCCCTGCCCGCATTTTATGCGCTCTGATGCCATTTTCTGGAATGTGCAAAGTTATGAAATTCCGCCCAAAAGAACAACATTTTTACCATTGCCGGCCCCGGCCGGACACGGATCCGGACCCGGATACGGACTCAATGAAAAAAGTCCGGCACTGGTTGCGCGATATCTCATGCCTTGAGACCGCCCCGGACTTCATGTCACAGACATACAGGCTGTCTATGAGCGACAGATAAAGCATGTCATACGATACTTTCTTTCCCGACTGCAGCCCCGAGGTGTAGTTTACCGTAAGGTTCACCTCCTCTTCCGTCAGATGGTCCTTGCAGAACACATACAGCCCGAAATGCCTGAAATCCCCGTAAAAGCCCGAACTAACCTTGTCCACCTTGCTCGCGATAATGCGCCTCAGCGGCTGGGCCAGGGACCAGTAGCGGTATTCAAGTTTTCCGACATAGCGTCCGCCTTTCAGACCATAGGCATAGCCGCTCTCCAGAATCCGGCGGCTGTCCTCCGCCTCATCATCCTCCGGATCTTCTGTCTCATCATCCTCCGGATCTATTACTCCCGCCATCTCCAGAAGGAGGGAGTCCGCCACGGATTTGCTCTCCTCCATTGCCCTGGTGACTTCTATTCCCATGGAACGGTCTGGCATCTGGAGGTCCGGACGGTCGTCATTGACAAGTCTGCCATATCTCTCCCCGAGAATCGTGCGGAGAGTCACCCTGGCATAGCGCTCAAAGAAACATGTGTCGAATTTGGGACCTGGCATGGCTGCGTGTTTTTCGGGCATAAATATACGCAGAAGCCGGGAGCAATGCAAGCCTGCCTGCAATTGCCGAGGCGGGCAGGAAACATTTTGGCATACATGGAGACAGATGAAATGCATTTTTGGCATACGCCATGGCAGGTGGAATGCATTGTGGGGCTCCGACGGGCGTGATTTTGCAGCATTTTCGCGGCCGGTGGCATTTTGAAAATGCCGTCGGGCACATTTTTATGGGAAAATCACGGCCGTCGGACACCATTTTACCTGTCCACCGGGCGCGGCTTTCACCGGAATATCAGCACCAATATTTCCGATTGTTTACTGATTATTGATTACCGATTACCGATTACTGATTATTGATTACTGTTTATTGTTTATTGTTTATTGTTTATTGTTTATTTTGATTCAGAGGCATGTGGGTATCGGCGGCGTGGCCGCCCGTGGCCTCGTGAACGGGAGGGGCCCGCGCAGCGGGAG
>JADIMJ010000080.1 GCA_017694835.1 Candidatus Cryptobacteroides gallistercoris | reverse complement strand
CCTATGGACAGAACATTGCATGGGAGTTTCTCCTGAGAAGCCGGTGTGGCGGACAGGGTGGCTGCTGTCATTATGGCGGCGGCAACCGATGACAACAGCGCAGTGACGGATGATTTTTGGAATTTCATATTTCTGATCTTTTGTTTTCTTTCGATAATGTCACCTTGAGCTTTCCTCCTGATATTATGTCCTTGAACGGAATGCGGACGGGATCCACTGGCTTCCCGTCAAGTTCCGCCGATTTTACATAATAGCTTTCCGCCGCATTTCCCGATGTCTCTATCACGAATTTTTTCCCGGGGTAATAATCCGGATTCAGGCTTATGGTAATCCTGTCAAAGAGAGGGCTTCCCAACTGGAATGACGGGTCGGCGGAAGTCAGACCCATGACATCGAACAGTCCCATAGATGCCATGACATACCATGCTCCGAGCTGCCCCTGGTCTTCGTCCTGGCCGTAGCCATATCCGTGGATGGGGTCAGTCCCATAGAATTCATTGCATATTAGTCTCATCCACTTCTGGGACAGGTCCGGTCTCCCGGCGAAATTGAAAAGTCCGGAAATATGCAGGTTCGGCTGGTTGCCGTGGTTGTAGTATGTATGCAGGCCGGAGAATGCATTGACTTCCTTGCCTCCTCCGAAAATGTTTTCTCTCGATATGATGAAGGTGCTGTCGAGTCTCTGCACGAATTCCTCCCTGCCTACCATGTCAATGAGCTTGCCGATGTGATGGGGAACATAGTAAGTGTATTGGACAGCATTCCCTTCCTGGAACCCTTTCCATGGTTCTGTAGGATTGAATTTTTCCAGGAACCTTCCGTCCCGGTGGCGCGGCCGGATCAGTTTCGTCTGCGGGTCGAAAAGGTGCTCCCATCCGTGTGACAGGCTGTCAAGGAGGACCATGTCTTCATGATGCCCGAGAGCTTCTGCCATCCGTGCGGCAGCACTGCAGCTGAAGGAGTATTCCAGGGTATGCGAGGCGGAAAAGTCATATTCTGTTTCCGGATTGTCGGAATACGGGCAGTATCCGTATTTAATGAACTGCGCCACATCCTCCTTGCCGGCGCCTTTCGGTCGGCCTGTTCCGCAGGTCTCGTTTTTCAGGACTGCGGCGTATGCCGTCTCCACGTCAAAATCACGGATTCCGCAGTTGTATGCGGCGGCAATCGCCAGTCCTGTCATGTTGGTCCCTACGCCTGATACATAGCGGCTGCAGGCTATTCCGTCTCCGAGCCATCCCGCGTCCTTGTAGACAAGCAGCTGGCTTGAAATCCAGTCGGAATAATATTCCGGCCAGACAAGTGCCCACAGCTGGGTGAGATTCCAGTATGCTCCCCAGATTGCGTCGGTATTGTAGTGATTGTGTGTCGGGTTGCCATCAGCATCAAGGGGAATCTGTCCGACTGTCCCGTCATTCTTCGGATATGCACCGTTGGCGTCGCTGGCAAGGCCTCTTCCGAGCAAGGCATGGAACATGCCCGTGTAGAACTTGATTCTGTCCTGTTCAAGTCCGCCTTCAACCCTGATTCTCCCGAGGGCTGTTTCCCATTCTGCCTTTGCGGAAGCAAGTGCCGTGTCGAAGTCCATGTCTCCGGCTTCATTCTCGAGATTGTATCTTGCGTTTTCAACAGAAGTGTATGAAAGTCCGATTTTGACATTCACCTGCCTGGCTTTGCCTGCCGGATTGTAGGAGAAGAACATGCCGGCACCTTTTCCTGAGATTTCTGTCTTGCCGGGGAACTGTTCTGCTCCGAGGAAGCATCCGCAGGAGTCCGGCTTTGTGTCAAGGAGTGCGCTGAAATACATGGTGACATCGGCTCCGTCCTGATAGACTCTTACATATTCAGGAACGGTAGTTACCCATCCCTCGACCCGTCCGTCCGGGGTATATGAGACAGAGGCGTCTTTTACAGGCCCGCTTTCGCCCATCCGTGTGCCGACGTTGAAGATGATGTTCGGGCTTTCCGAAGCAGGGAATGTGTATCTGTGGAAACCTGCGCGCTTTGTGGCCGTGAGTTCGGCCTTTATCCCGTAGTCTTTGAGGATTACGGAATAATATCCCGGGCAGGCATATTCGTCGGACTTGTCAAATTCCGACCTGTAGCCGCTTCCTGGGTCGTCAGCCTCTCCCGGTACCGTCTGTACGGGGCCGGTTGTCGGGGCGATGACTATTCCTCCGACCTGGAATTCGTGGAAATTGGCGAATCCTTCAATGGAAGTGTGTCTGGCATCGTATCCGACAGCCTCCCATCCGCTTTTGTTGCCCAGATGCCCGTCAGTAGTCGGGGCGAGTTTCGCCATTCCGAACGGGACAGCCGCAGGAGTAAAGAAAAACCACCTCGAGTGCGCGGTCCCGATGAACGGGTCAACATATTGCGAGACATTTTCTTCCTGTCCTGCGGAGCATGAGGACAGGGTTGCGGCTGAGGCGACAGATGCCGCGGCAATTGCTGCCAATTGCATCATTTGTCTTCTGAATTCAGTCATTGTTGGTGTCTTTGATATTTTGGATAATCTGAAACTTATGTCTCTTATTTCATGAAGGCCTTCACGACCATTATCGGCCCTGCCGAGGTGTTGGTGATGGTGTATGACCCCGCTGCCGCCGATATGACCAGCGTCTCCGCGTAGTGAAGGCGGAATGTCATTCCTCCGGCAGTCGTCACTTCGGCGGTTTCGCCCTCCACCAGATTGAGTACATGGCATTTGTCTTCTGTGCGGACTGTTACGCAGGTTTCTATCCGGTACCTGTGGACATCGTGTGAGTGTCGGGGGTGAGTCGGGAGGTGCCACAGTTCCCATCCGTCTCCGCTGTCAAGGAGTGCAGATGCCGATATGTGTTCCCTCTTTATCTTTTCTCCTTTTCTGTCAAAGCAGAGGTTTTCCATTGCCCTGCGGATGTTCAGCGGCCTCGGTTTCCCGTCAAGGTCAAGTGCGAGCCAGTCGTACATCTTGAAAGTAAAGATATAAGGCGTAGTGCTTATCTCCAGTACGAGATTGTTCCTTCCGGAGCTGTGGAGCGTTCCCGGAGGTATCAGGAACAGGTCGTGTCTGCGGGCATGTTCGGAATTGACATATCTGTCCACATCCAGCGGGGTGCCCTCCTTGAAGCTTCTGTTGAGGGCGGCTTCGAATTCTTCCGGCACTATGTCCTCCTTGAAGCCGAGGTAGACTACGGCATCACCGGTGGTGTCAAGTATATAATATGTCTCCTCCTGTGTCAGGACTTCGCCGAAATGTTTTCTGATATATTCCTTCTGCGGATGACACTGTATCGAGAGGTTCCCTCCGCCGAAATTGTCAAGGTAGTCCATCCTTATCGGGAATTCGTCTCCGTATGCTGCCAGGCATTCTTTCCCGACAACGGCTTTCCCGTTTTCATACATTATCGAATCGAAAGAAATTTCCAGCATCTTTCCGCCGCTTTCGAAGAGGATGCCGTTTTCCGGAACAATGAGCTCAAAGGACCATGCGTAGTTGGGGACATCTCCGGCGAGGCCTTTTATGTGTTCCTTTATCCATTGTCCGCCCCATGCACCCGGCTCGAACCATGGCCTTGGCCTGAATCCGTTGTGCGCCAGATACTCCAGTCCGGCGCGGATATCTTTTCCGGAGGCCCAGGAAACGCAGTCTTCCCTCTGTCCGTCGGCTACGATGTCCGTTATTGGGAGAAGCCTTTTTTTCTCCCGGTTCAGTACGACCCAGTCCACAAAATAGAATCTCTTGTACATTTTCTTCGGAGCCTCGGGGCCCGCCGCCCCGAGATTGGCTATTGCCCCGGCTCTGGACCTGAATTGTATCTCGTTCTTCGGGATATCCACATATACAAGTATGGCCGATGTGCCCGGAATCTGCCCTGCAGCGAGATATGCACCTGTACCGTATACGATGTCGGCAGTCCCCGCGCCGTGCGTACTCCCAAGGGCGGCCCTCAGTGCGGAGAGCCTGTCCCGGTCAAAAAAATCTTCCAGGCTGAGTCCGGTGCGGAATCCGAATAGGGGATCGTCCCCTCCGAGCCACGGGGCTGTGATTCTGTCGATTTGTTCAGGGCTTTTCATGGCTGCGGCCGCATTCCACCATCTGGCGTCTATGCCTCTGGCCCTGAATTCTGCTGAAAGTTTTTCCGCAAAGATGCCGAACCTTACCCCGACATACCCGTCTATGACTATAATTGTCCTTCCCATTGCGCCATCTTCTTTTTCCCGGCTCCGGATCATGTCCGCAAGCCTGTCTGCCAGAGTGCCGTATCCGGAGAAAATCTTTCTCTGCCCGATCGCATGCACGGGATAAATGTCATATCCTGAGGCCTCCTGCTTTTCTTCAGGAAGAAGATATTGTGCCGTCTTCCTCAGGCAGCCTGTTTCCCGGGCTTTCCAGCTGTCCGCAAGCAGTGCCGCAGAGCCGGAGATGGCTGCATTTTCAGTCGATTCCGAGACTTTTATTGCAATTTTCCCTTCTGCTTCTGCCATGCTGTTTTCCATTTCATCCCTGAAAAGGTGGAATGCCTTTGAGATATTCCCTCCGAGGACAATTGTGCCTGCCCTGAATTCCTTGGCGACCGGAAGGAGGAATTCACCCAGATTGCGGCCGAACTCGGCAAAGACCTGTACGGCGGCTGCGTCAGCCGGACATTTCCCGGCTATTTCCCTTACTCCGGAGACCTCTGTCCCTGAAAGTTCCCGATATCTTCCGCACAGTCTTCTTGACGAAAACCATTCTTCAGCAGTCTTTCCTTTGAAAGGCATCGGATAGAGCCAGCCGTCAGCCGGAACACCGTCGCCCTTGTCAACGATGTGCCCTCCGGAGATGAATCCGGACCCGATTCCGGTGCCGAGGGTGACGGCAATTGCCCTTTCAGAGCCTCTGGCTGCCCCGTATGCGGCTTCGCCCATTGCAAAAACCGCAGCGTCATTGACGAAAAGAAATTTGTCAGGACATGCATTTTTCAGTTTTGACCGCAGGGTCTGGGCGATGTCCATCCCGAAAATCTTTTCGAATTTGCCTACGCCGAGAATCTCGGAAATTCCGTGCCGGTAATCAAACGGCCCGGGAAATGCCATTCCAATGCCGATGAGAGGAAGATCCCCGGATTTCCTGAGCGTTTCGCTGATGTTTGCCTCCAGTGCCGCAAGAATAGCATCTGCATCGGCAGAACTGT
Source organism: Candidatus Cryptobacteroides gallistercoris (assembly GCA_017694835.1). Lineage (GTDB taxonomy): Bacteria > Bacteroidota > Bacteroidia > Bacteroidales > UBA932 > Cryptobacteroides > Cryptobacteroides gallistercoris. The sequence continues at coordinate 1,769 of JADIMJ010000080.1, read as the reverse complement.
CCGAGGCTGTGACTGTGACAGATGTAACGAGCCGTCCGCCATCGAGATCAACAGCCGCCGAACTGAAGTGGCTGCCCCCTATGTCAATTCCAATTGCATACATTTGTATATATGTTCAAACAAATTTTCGGCAAATGTAGTCAATATTTTCATTCCGCCAAATGCTGAAGTAAATTGTTTTATCAGAATTTCGGCTTGTAATTATAAATATCATAATATGATAGATGTTTGTTTCCATTGATTTTGAAAATTGTGCGGAATTCTCTATCTTTGTTCAAACATTTGAATTATGAAGCGCAAGTTGAATCATGAATCCTCTGTTCCTCTCCATGTACAGGCGGAGGATTACCTGAGAAACATGATTCGGGAGGAAGAGTACAGGAACGGCAAACTTCTCCCGAATGAAGTTGACCTTTCGGCCGAACTGAACATTTCCAGAAACACACTGCGCCAGGCGATAAACAAACTGGTGTTCGAAGGTCTTCTGGTCAGAAAGAAAGGCTATGGTACAGTAGTGGCTCCGCAGGGAGTGATGGGAAATGCCCGTAACTGGAAAAGCTTTTCCCAGGAGATGCGGGCCATGGGCATGGAAGTCCAGAATTTTGAACTGCATGTAAGCCGGAAGACTGCTCCTGATGAGGCCTGCTCATTTTTCTCCGCCGGTTCCGGGGCCTCTCTGCTGTGTCTGGAAAGACTGAGGGGCAGACCATCCTTCCCTTTTGTCTATTTCATATCGTATTTCAATCCTGATATCCCTCTTTCACTTGAAGAAGACTTCTCAATGCCTCTCTATAGTATTCTGGAGGAGAAATACGGTGTCCGCGTGAAGACATCAAGGGAAATGATTTCGGCAAAGGGCGCCCCGCTGTGGCTTGCCGGGAAATTGGGCATAAATGAAAATGACCCGGTACTTGTCCGCAAGCGTTTTGTGCTTGATGCCGATAATGTCCCGGTGGAGTATAATATAGGCTTTTACAGGGCGGACAGTTTCACTTATTCAATAGAGTTTACCAATTGCTGACCGTGACGCGCCGGATTCTGCCAATCCGGACGCATATGGGATGAATCGGTGGCACAGGCTGCCTGATAAATCGGGAGAATGAATTATGAAAAGCAATTTCAAGATGATATTGCCGGTTGTCGCCGGTTTTTTTGTGATGGGGTTCTGTGACCTTGCAGGGATTGCCGCAAGTTATCTGAAGCAGGATTTCGGACTCAGTGAGACCGTGGCGGGTTTTGTGCCTTCTATGGTCTTCATATGGTTCTTCCTGTTTTCCGTGCCGGCGGCCATGATTATGAACAGAATCGGACGCAAGGTCATGGTGCAGGTGAGCAATTGCTTTACTTTTGCAGTTCTGCTTCTCCCGTTCATTCATTATGATTTCGTCTTCTGTATGGCGGGGCTGATTCTTCTCGGCATAGGCAATACCTTGCTGCAGGTGTCGCTGAATCCTCTGCTGTCCAATGTCGTTTCCGGCCGAGGTCTTGCAAGTGCCCTGACTGCCGGTCAGGTTGTGAAGGCAGTGTCGTCTTTCTGCGGGCCTTTTGCGGCGGCCTTTGCCTTGAATACACTGGGGGAATGGAGGTATGTATTTCCTGTTTTAGCCGCAGTGACACTGTCGTCAATGATTTGGCTGATGCTGACAGAACTGCCGTCTGATCCTCCTGTAAGGAGTCAGTCTTCTGCCGCAGGGGTTTTCTCTCTGCTCGGAGACAGGACGGTATTGCTGCTGTCTCTTATACACATCTCCGAGCCCACGAGACATGGT
>JADIMJ010000079.1 GCA_017694835.1 Candidatus Cryptobacteroides gallistercoris | reverse complement strand
GAAGTAGGCCATGCCTCCCCTGACACATGAAAAAAGTCATGGATGAATGACAACTGACATTAATGCAAATCCGGAATTAATGCATATCTGAAGGTGACCCGTACGGTCACCTTTTTTTTCGCAGACGAGTTCTCCGTTCCATGTTTTTTCTTACATTTGTTCCTGTCGGGCACAGAAGGAATGACTGCCCGCAGGAGATTTTATGGGAACAGGAGTCAACACAGGGAAAGATACCGGGACAAGGGAAGAACCGGCGGAGATGACAGGACAGGCGACCGGCAGCGGGAGCAAAGGGAAAAACAAAAGGATGAGAACCGTCTGGAAAGTGCTGCTGTGGATTGCAGGCATCTGGGCGGCATTGCTTGTAATCATCCAGCTGGTACTGTCTCCCGCCGTACTTACGCGTCTGGCTGACAATTTTGCAGGACAATATGTTGACGGGGAGGTATCCTTCGGCAAAGTGCGGCTTTCCGTATTCCGCAGCTTCCCATATCTCAATGTCGGCTTCTCTGATGTTTCCGTCACATATCCGTCCGACAGATTCCCTGCCGGAGGAGAGGATTTCTATTCAAGGCAGGGCAAGGGAGAGACTGCCGACACCCTTGCGTCGTTCAGAAGACTTTATGTGTCAATAGACGCAGGCGCCCTCGTGTTCGGCCGCATCAGGATTCCGGGGCTTCTGCTCGAGAAGCCGAGGATATTCGCGAAATCCTATGCCGACGGGACAGCCAACTGGAACATATTCAGGACCACAGGCGATTCATCAGATGCCGGGGCAGACACGGCTTCTGCAGAAATGCCTGAAATAAGGCTTGGGAAAATAGCCATGACAGGGAATCCGAGAATCGTATATTCCTCACCGGCGGACACGGTCTTCGCCATGGTCAACCTCAAGCGGATGCGTTTCAACGGAAGACTTTCAATCGGAGGGGACGACAGGCAGAGAATCGGATTCAGGATTGACAGCATGTTCATTGCAGGAAGGCTGCCTTCGGACACCCTCGCCCTCAGGCTTGACCGGCTTGGAGCCATGGCACGCCGCGGAGAAATCGGAGCCACGGCATCGGCCACCGCCTTCATGGCCACAAAATCCTACGGAAGGCTCAGGATTCCCGTGGACATAAAGGCTGCGGTCACTTTCCCTGAAGACTCCGCATTCTGCATCAACATAAAGGACCTTGAGGCAAGGGTAGCGGACATTCCACTGAAGGCAGAGGCGCTTGTCAGATACGATGACCGCCTGTACATAAAAGGCGGGGCCAGGATAGAAAAATGCAGAATAAATGACGTGCTCGGATATTTCAGGGACAACATACTCAAAGCCGCATCAGACATCGAGACCGATGCGACAATAAGCATCGGAGCGGAGGCTGACGGATATTATGTACCTGAAGACGGCATTATCCCGGCTTTTTCGGCACGGCTGTCAATCCCGGCATCCGAAATAGGCAACAAATTGTTGAACGTAAGGCATGAGATTGCACTGGACACCGACATAGAAGGGAAAAGCGACGGAACAGTGAACATGTCCCTCAAAGATTTTCATATCAGGGGAAAGGCCCTTGCCATTGCTGCTGCCGGGACCGCTTCCGACATTCTGGGAGACGACCCCACAGTAAGGCTTGACGCCAGAGCCGGAATAAGCCTTGACACCCTTTCTCGCTACCTGAAGAAAAAAAGCGGCTTGGAAATCGCCGGTGACTTTTATGCCAGGATAAACGGGACAGCAGCCCTGTCCCAGCTTGACCCGTACCAGCTTGCCCAGGCAGACATATCAGGAGAAGCCAGAAGCCGGGGACTGAGGGTCATTTCAGAAAAAGACACCCTCACTCTCTTTGCCGACAGCCTCGACATATGGCTGGGTGCAGTCGGCAATACCAGGGACAAGGCTGTGGCACAGGGCGAAAGGATGCTTGCCCTGACAGCCTCACTGGACAGCACATTCATTTCATATAAGGACAGAATGCGCATAATCGGGAAAAGCCTGTCCGTCAAGGCACAGAATTCAGCGGCAATTCTCAGCAAGGCGGATTCGTCGCGGTTCTACCCTTTCGGGGGGCGGCTTGAAATAGGAAGGCTGTCGCTTGTCGGGGCCGATACCTCCTTTGCCGCCGTCTCCAGGTCATCAGGCACTTTCAAAATCTCGCCGAAAGCGGACAATCCCAAGATTCCCGTGCTGACACTTGACTGCTCCAACGGAGGAATATTCCTGCGCGGACCGGTAAACAGGATAGCACTGAGGGACATTGACATCAATGCCACCGCCGCAATGAACTCCATAGAACGCAGGCAGAGGGCAAAGGCATTTGTAGACTCCCTTGCAAGGCGTTATCCGGATGTGCCGAGGGATTCGCTCTTCAGGCATCTGCGCAGGCAGAGAGGCGGACAGAGACAACTGCCCGACTGGCTGAGCGAGAAGGATTTCATGAAGCAGGACCTCAACCTGAAACTGAGCGACTCCATGGCAAAATATTTCAGGGAATGGGACATAGACGGCAGATTCACCCTCGGGCGCGCCATGGTGATGAGCCCGTATTTTCCGCTACGCAACAGCCTTTCCGACATCAGCGCTTCAGTCAACAACAACGCAATCCGGTTTGACAGCTTCCGCCTCAGAAGCGGCTCGTCAAGTCTCTCCGCCAGCGGTGAGGTGACGGGGCTGCGGACGGCCCTGCTCGGCAGAGGATTCATAAATCTGAAACTGGACGTCAATTCAGACAGGCTGAACCTCAATGAACTGCTCGGGGCATATGCCGCCGGGGCCGAATTCGTGCCCGAGAATACCTCGGCAGCCTCCCTGGACATCAGCGACGACGAATATCTCGAGATGATTGCGGCCGACTCCCTTTCCACAGCAGACACGGCGGCCTCCCCGCTCATTGTCGTGCCGGCCAACATCAAGGCAGCCCTCTCCCTGAAAGCCGCGGATGTCACATATGCCGGTCTCACGATTGACTCCATGAGCACAGACATAACAATAAAGGAAAGGTGCATCCAGCTGACCAACACAATAGCCACCTCCGACATCGGGGACTTCAGATTTGAAGGGTTCTACTCGACACGGACAAAGAAGGACCTGAAGACCGGATTTGACCTTGAGCTTGCCGACGTCACGGCAGAGAAAGTAATCGAGATGATGCCTGCCGTGGACTCAATGATGCCGATGCTCAAATCATTCAAGGGACGTCTCAACTGTGTCGTTTCGGCGACTGCGGCCCTGGACACCCTCATGAGCATAGAGACCCCGACAATCAACGGAGTGCTCAGGATTACGGGGGACAATCTGGAACTTTCGGAAAGCACCGCATTCTCGGAAATAGCCAGGAAGCTCAAGTTCAAGGACCGTTCAGGAGGACACATAGACCACATGTCGGTGGAGGGGCTCATTGCCGACAACAGGGTTGAAATATTCCCGTTTGTGCTCAAGGTAGACCGCTATACTCTTGCCATGAGCGGAATCCAGAATCTGGACTCAAGCTTCAAATACCATGTTTCCGTCATCGAGTCCCCTATCCCGTTCAGGCTCGGCATCGACCTGTCCGGGAATTTCAATGACTTCAAGTTCCGAATAGGCAAGGCCAAATACAAGAGTGCGGATGTCCCTGTCTTCTCAGGAGTGATAGAGAAAACCAGAATCAACCTCAGGGAATCCATCCGGAACATCTACCGGGAAGGAGTGGAAAAGGCCATCGCTGAAAACGAACAGCAGAAAATAATCGGTGACTACAAGAAGAAAATCAACTATAGCCGGGCCGTTGACAGGCAGCTCGACTCCCTGTCTGCGGAAGAAAAGGCGCAGATCGAATGACCTGCGCCTGCGCCCGGACTGGAGGTCCTTCCGCCTCCGTCAAATCTGACGCACCTTTTCCAGTTCTATCGTGAAATGGCGCATTACAGGCAGTTCCCGTGTTATGCGGTATCCTGTCCTGATGCTTTCCCTGCGGTCGAAGACATTCTTCAGGGCAGCGGCCACATAATCCATGTGGTTGTTGGTGTAGACCCGGCGGGCCACCGCAAGCCTCAGGAGTTCAAGGCGGGGATAACGGTTTTCCCTGGTCTCAGGATCCCTGTCCGCCAGCAGGGCCCCGATTTCCACGCCTCTGATGCCCCCCTCAAGATACAGCTCGACGGCAAGGGTCTGGGCCTGGAACTGCTCCTTCGGCAGATTCGTCAGTATCTTCTTGGCGTCCACGAATATGGCATGGCCGCCGGCAGGACGCTGGTAAGGAATGCCGTATTCATCGAGTTTTGACGCCAGATATGCCACCTGACCGATTCGGGTGGACAGATAGTCGAAGTCCATGCTCTCCTGAAGCCCCTGGGCAAGGGCATTCATGTCGCGTCCGGCCATTCCCCCGTATGTAAGGAACCCTTCATACATGATGCTGAACATCTGGCATTTCTGCATGTCTTTCTCATCCCTGAACGCAAGGAAGCCGCCGATGTTCACGATGCCGTCCTTTTTGGCGGACATTGTCATATAGTCTGCATAAGAATAAATTTCCCTTGCTATCTCCTTTATGCTCTTGTCGGCATACCCGGGCTCCCTTGTCTTGATGAAATAGGCATTCTCGGCAAATCTGGCGGAATCTATCAGAAGCTTCACCCCATATCTGCGGCAGAGCCCGGACACACCCCTTATGTTTTCCATTGACACCGGCTGCCCCCCGGCCGTATTGTTGGTGATTGTCAGCACAACCGCCGGAATCTTTTCTGCCGGATGGGCCTTCAGCACCTCCTCCAGCTTGCCGAGGTCCATGTTTCCCTTGAACGGAATCTCAAGCTCAGTATCCGACGCCTCGTCTATTGTGCAGTCGACGGCATGGGCCTTCCTGTACTCTATATGGCCTTTTGTCGTGTCAAAATGGGAATTCCCCGGAAGCCAGTCCCCTTCTTTGACAATTGCCGAAAACAGCACATTCTCGGCAGCCCTCCCCTGATGTGTCGGCAGCACATAATCCAGGCCGGTGATGTCCTTTATTGAGTCTTTGAGACGATAGAACGACGATGCACCGGCATAACTCTCGTCCCCCTCCATCATCGCAGCCCACTGCCGGTCGCTCATTGCCCCGGTACCGGAATCGGTAAGCATGTCGATGTAGACGCATTCGCTCCTGAGGTTAAAGAGGTTGTACTTTGCCCCGGCAATCCATTTCTCCCGCTCCTGACGTGTCGACTTGTGGAGATTCTCCACCATTTTGATCCTGTAGGATTCAGCAAAAGGAAGTTCCATATTACGGTTATTTAAAATTAAATGGTATTTTCCGTAAAATTATAAAAAAATGTCAGGATTCATGCCACATTTCACGAAAATTCAAAATCCACACAGCCGATATTGCATGCAATCAGTTTTCTGCCCCACGACAGGGGCGGACACAAGATTTTATATTACCTTTGCAATTATCCACAAAAAAACAAGACATGAACAGCCAGGAATATATTGAGGTATCTTTGAAAATCGAGCCGTACAGCGAAGAGAATGCGGAAATCCTGATGGCAGAACTTGAAGACCTCCCGTTCGAGTCCTTTGAGTCCGGGAATCCGTATCTGAAATGCTATCTTCCAAAGGACATGTACAATGCCCAGATGCTCAGGCTCGCACTGAGCGGGCTTGAGGAGGATTCGTTCAGAGTAACGGACTTCTCCGCCAGACTCATCCCCGCCACCAACTGGAACGCGCTGTGGGAAAGCAATTTCACCCCGATAGTCGTGGACGGGAAATGCACGGTCAAGGCATCATTCCACAAGGGGCTGAAGAAGACAAGGTTCAACATCACCATCGACCCGAAGATGGCATTCGGGACAGGCCACCACCAGACCACATACATGATGTGCCGCGCCCTCCTGCAGCATGAAGCCGCAGTCAGGGGTAAAATCGTCATGGACATGGGGTGCGGGACCGCAATTCTCGCCATACTTGCAGCCAAGATGGGAGCCGCCCATGTATACGGCATAGACATTGACGCAGTGGCAGCCGTCTCCGCCTTCGACAATGCCAGGCTCAACCGCGTTTCAAGGCATGTCGAGACATACTGCGGCGACGCGTCCCTCCTCCAGATGGGCAAATATGACGTTCTCCTCGCGAACATCAACCGCAATATCCTCATCCAGGACATTCCCACATACTCAAGGTCCATCCGCAAAGGCGGCCTCCTCTTCGTAAGCGGATTCTACACGGAAGACCTCCCGATGATACGCGGAGTCGCCGAAGCCGCCGGACTGGAATTCACAGATAGCGACTCCATGGACAACTGGTGCCGCGCCGGCTTCAGGAAGCCGCTGTAACACTGCAGCGGGGAAAGGAAGGTCAATGGGCTGCCGTAGATTTGGAAAAAATTTTGCCGTCCCGGATTAAATCCCTATCTTTGCCATCCTTTCCGATGAAAGTTCTGCGGGCGTGTTGTAATTGGTAGCCAAGCCAGACTTAGGATCTGGTGCCGTGAGGCGTATGGGTTCGAGTCCCTTCGCCCGCACAGAAAAATTAATCAGAACTGTTTCCGATACTGCAGCGGGGTGATGCCGGTGTTGCGGCGGAAGAACTGGACAAAGACGGAGGGGCTGGAAAAATTGAGTTCCTCGGATATTTCAAGGATGGTCTTGTCAGTGACTTTCAGAAGCAGCTTTATCTCGCTGACCAATGTTGAATTTATCCAGTCCGAGACTGAACGGCCGCTGAGCTTTTTTATGGCCGTGGACAGATATTTTGGCGTCCTGTTCAGTTTGTCCGCATAAAAGCCGGCATAGTGCTCCGTCTTGTAATACCGGTTCAGGAGCAGGAAGAAATCATCGGTCAGCTTTTCAGGCTTGGGTCTGGCCACCTGGTCCTTTTCGCCCGACACTGTCCTGTATATGTTGCAGATTTCAAGCATCAGCGCATACAGGAGCGTCTTGGATATTTCCTCCCTGTAGGCATTGTCTGTCTCCTCATACTGTTTGCCGAGGAAATCATAGTATTCGGCCAAATGTTTCATCTTGATGTCCGACAGCGCGATTACGGGATTTTTCAGGGCGGAATTCATGATATTTATATCCACAGGACTAGGGAACTCGAGGATGACGTCAAGGGAAACTATGATGTTCCTGAGATTGAAATCACCGGACACACTGACAACTTCCACAAGAAGATTCGGAGACAGGATTATAAATGAGCCGGCCGACACTTCATAATGCCTTCCCCCGACTTTCATGGAACAAAAGCCGGAAAGGCACAGGCTTATGGCAAAACCATTAAAAATAAATGAAGAACCGTTGCGGAAAAAGTGCCGGCCCGCCCCATAGTCAGTCATATAGAAATTCTTGATTGAACGGGACTTCCCCGCTTCAAACAAATCTCCTATATCTATGCTTTCAAACTTCCCCGTTGACTTGTTTCTCATAATAATCCGACTTTTTCAACATTTTTTATTCTGCAAACATAATAATATATATTGTTACTCCGACTACTTTTGCAACTGAAAATTGCACACGAAAATTATGAAAGAAATGGAACAATTCTACAACAAGTCCATTGAGGATGTCGCCGGAGAGATGGCAACGGATCCGGAAAAAGGGCTGAAATCGGAGGAGATCAGGGCCCGTATGGAAAAATACGGGAAGAATACTCTTGTGCAGAAGAAGAACAAGCCGTTCATGCTGATGTTCGTCGAACAGTTCAAGAGCTTCATGATCATACTTCTCATAATAGCCGCCGCCATTTCAGGCTATATGGGATGGAAGACCGGAGAGGGGATGCTCGACACATATATCATAATGGGAATCCTCCTTCTGAATGCCTTCATAGGTGCATATCAGGAATTCAAGGCCCAGAAATCACTTGAATCACTGAAAAAAATGGCGGCGCCGATGGCAAAGGTCATCAGGGACGGGGAGCCGATGGTAGTGAATGTCGAGGATGTCGTACCGGGAGACCTGGTCGAACTTGAAGTCGGCGATATAGTACCGGCAGACATAAGAATCACGGAATCATACAATATGAGCATCCAGGAATCATCCATGACCGGAGAGTCTGTTCCTGTTGAGAAAAACAGCGGGACACTGGATGATGCGGACATTCCTCTCGGAGACCGCACCAACATGGCTTATTCAAGCGGTGTGGTGACATTCGGGCATGGCAGGGGAATAGCCGTCGGCACAGGGATGAACACCGAGATAGGAAAAATCGCCGACATGCTCGGAGGAGACTCCGACACGCGCACGCCGATGCAGGTACGCCTTGAGAAGCTCGGCAAAGTCATAGGAATAGCATCCGTGGCCATCTGCGCCATCATTTTCCTGATAGGGGTACTGAACGGGAGAGAACCCGTAGGCATGTTCATGGTCGCCGTATCACTTGCTGTCGCCGCCATACCGGAAGGACTGCCGGCTATATCGACTATAATTCTGTCCATGGGGGTGCGCAGGATGGTAAAGCACAATGCCATCATCAGGAAACTGCCTTCTGTCGAGACTCTCGGCTGCACCACTGTCATCTGCTCCGACAAGACAGGGACCCTGACGAAGAACCAGATGACCGTAGTGGAAGAATACACCCCGGGCGGAAAGCTTGACAGACTGGTGACGACAGCAGTCCTCTGCTGTGATGCCAAGGAAGTCCGGAATAACGAAGGCGGCATCACAAAGGTCGGCGACCCGACGGAAATTGCCCTGATTGACCTCGGCAGACAGAACGGAATAGAAAAGAATGAGATTGAGACTGCATGTCCGCGCGTCGGAGAGGTGGCATTCGACTCATCCAGAAAGAGGATGTCAACAATCAACAGGATGCACGACGGCACACTGCAGATCAATGTAAAGGGAGGACTCGATGAAGTGCTCTCCGTCTGCACCAGAATAGAAACGGCGGACGGGGTGAGGGAAATCACTCCGGCTGACATAAGTGACCTGCAGAAGAGGAACCAGAAAATGGCAGAATCAGCCCTCAGGGTACTTGCCATGGCCTACAG
>JADIMJ010000078.1 GCA_017694835.1 Candidatus Cryptobacteroides gallistercoris | reverse complement strand
GCGGAAATTCTGTCCATGGCCGAAGTATATTCATGGCTGCCGAGAATCGACATTATGTCCCGGCTTATTCCGGATATGACCGCTTCCTCTTTTTTGAAGTGCCCTTCAGGTTCCAGAAGGTCGAATACGGGGGGAACAAAGCCCGGGATATGGTTCTGTCCTCCGGCATTTCCGGAAAAAGCCGTAAGGTATGCCCGTCGCGTGGAGTGCGGCATGGTGCTGTCCCGGGACTGGTCTTCCGGCAGTTCCACTATCAGGACCCCGAGCATCTTGCCTTCGGAGAACATCCCGTCGAGGGCCTTGTCCGAGCGTATGGAGGAAATCGTTTCTTCTGCCGCTTTCCTGACCGCAGGGCATGGGGAGTACCTGAACGGGTCAGTGAATTTGCCGGGAATGTCATCCTGTCCGCATGATATCGGATGCAGCAGCGGCCTTATGTCCTGACCTTGCGCCTTCATTATGCCGGAGTGTCATTGTCATAGATGACAAGAAGCTTGTCCCCGTCCTTAAGCGCCAGACTTCCGTTCGGGACTATGAATTTCCCGTCCCGCTTTATCATGATTACAAGCATGCCTTCCGGCATTTTCAGGTCTTTCAGGGTATTGCCCTTTGAGAGGGTTTCCTTTGTTATGGTCACTTCCACAAGTTTCCCTGCTTCCTCCGGCACTTCAAATCCGATTTCCGTGTTCCCTTCCTCCTGCGGGAGATCAAGCTTGAGCAGCCTTGAAACGAAAGGGATGGAGCTTCCCTGAATTACCAGCGACAGAATAGTGATGAAGAACACCACATTGAAGATGATGTCCGATCCCTCTATGCCCCCTACGACGGGATAGGTGGCGAATATTATCGGGACTGCACCCCTCAACCCCACCCAGGAGACGAAAATTTTGGATGAGAAGGTAATTTTCCTGAATGGCAGCAGGGATATGAATACGCTCAAAGGCCTTGCGGCAACTATCATGAATATGCCTATCAGAAGGGCCGCAGGAGCCGTCTTCACCATTTCATGCGGATTGACCAGGAGCCCGAGGGTGATGAACATGACAACCTGCATGAGCCATGTCAGCCCGTCGAAGAAGGCGAGTATGTCCTTCCTGTTGACGAGCCTGTGGTTGCCTATGATGATGCCTGCCAGGTATACGGCAAGATATCCGTTCCCCTGGAGTTTTGTCGTGACGGTGAATGAAAAGAAGACAATGCTCATGAGCAGTATAGCATAGAGCGGAGCATTCTTCAGGTTGATTCTGTTCAGCAGCCATACGGAACAGCTTCCCATCAGGAAACCTCCGGCGGCTCCTATTGAGAACTGGAGGACCAGGGTCTTCAGTGCCTGCAGTATCACTGTTGAAGTTTCCTCTGCACCGGTTCCCGGGGCCCCGAGGGCCGCGGCCATCTGGATGAGGATGATGGTCAGCACATATGCCATCGGGTCATTGCTTCCGCTCTCAAGCTCAAGCAGAGGCTTCAGGTTGTTTTTCAGGCTCTGTTTCTTCTGTCCGAGGATACTGAACACTGAGGCGGAATCAGTGGACGACATGGTGGCCGCAAGCAGGAAACATGTCACCAGCGGCAGGGAGAATGGAAATGACTTCCATTCCGAGAGCAGGAAAATGAACAGTCCCGTGAATGCAGTGGTCAGGATTACTCCCAGAGTCGACAGTACGAGGCCAGGCGCCATCACAGGCTTTATTTCCTTGAATTTGGTCTCCATTCCGCCGGTGAACAGGATGATGCACAATGCGACCATGCCGAGAAACTGCGCCTGTCCCGCATTGTTGAACTGCAGTCCCAGGCCGTCCGTGCCGAAAATCATTCCGGCCACCAGAAAAAGGAGGAGAGAGGGCAGGCCGAAGCGGTATCCTACCTTGCTTATGATTATGCTGCTGAATATCAGGATTGACATTATCAGCAGTATGTTTTCTGAAGTGAATGTCATCGTTGTTCCTTTTTTGATCCGCTGTCTTCGTGTTCCCTGCACCATCTGCTGATGCCGCATCCCGGGCAGTCCGGTTTCCTTGCCGTGCATACATATCTCCCGTGCAGGATGAGCCAGTGATGGGCTGACGGCCTGATTTCAGGCGCAAAATTGTCTGTGAGGTCCTTTTCCACAGCCTCGACAGTCTTTCCGTCGGAAAGTCCGATTCGCCTTGACACTCTGAAGACATGGGTGTCCACGGCAATCACCGGCCTGTCGTAGACTACGGACGCAATCACATTCGCAGTTTTTCTTCCGACTCCCGGCAATTTCACCAGTTCCTCGGGGTCGTCGGGCACTCTGCCTCCGAAATCCCGTACCAGGGCCCTGGCCATCCCGATCAGATGCCTTGCCTTGTTGTTGGGGAATGATATTGACTTTATGAGCCCGTATACTTCTTCAAAAGACGCCGCCGCGAGGTCTTCAGGCAACGGGAATCTTCTGAAGAGTTCCGGCGTGTGCATGTTGACTCTCTTGTCCGTACATTGCGCTGAAAGAATCACGGCAATGAGAAGATGGAACGGGGAGTCATACTGGAGTTCGCTCCTTGCCGACGGCATGTTTTCCGAAAACCATTCCGTTATTCCTCTGTATCTTTCTCCTCTGTCCATTCGTCGTCTCCGATTTTCCCGTCGATTGTCTTTTCAGTGCAGGATTCGTTGCCGCAGACCATTATCC
>JADIMJ010000077.1 GCA_017694835.1 Candidatus Cryptobacteroides gallistercoris | reverse complement strand
TTCGACGGCGTTCTCCGCAAACTCCTGATCGTCATGTTTGTAGTAGGACTGTCTGCTGTAACCAAACAGCCCGCAAAGAGTACCCAGACCATATTCCGGGCATTCCTTGCGTAGCAGACTTACCGTTTGGTACCAGATTTTTTTCTTATCGGAATGTTGAATGTCTCTTCCGCTACCTTGATCATCGTATCATAGGCTTTCGCGCGGAGCTTTTCCAGCTCAGCTTCTTTCTGAGCCTGTTTCAGTTGAGCCTTCAGTTCTCTGATCTGGTCGTCCTTGCTCTTTGCTGACATATCCTCTTCATTTGATTCCCGCAAAGATAGTGAACCGGATTGACTTACATACTTTCCTATCCAGGCATAAATGCTGCTTACGCTGGACAGGCTATACTCCTTACGGACTTCTTCCGGTGTTGTCTTTCCTCCCAGAATGTCTGCAACGAGCGACATGCGACGCTCGTCGTCCAAAGACGGAAGCTCTACTTTTCGCGTCTGCCAATAATGATGTCCTGTTACCGGGTCTTTGACCTTCTCGTGACGATACTCTCTTCTTGTCATTGATGCTTTTCTTTGTGCCCAAAAGTGTCAACTTTTTTCAGGGAAAGACACTACTCATTGCTGGACGGACACAAAGAAATAATCTTGGGCAAAAGCATGGAGACAACGAATTCCTCCTCCATGAAATGCGTGCCGTCATACATGGTGAACGAATCCTTCGGGCCGAAGAAACGCTTCCATGTCCGCACACTCACTATTCCGCTGCGCCGGTAATGGTCATGGACTCCGAAAAAGGCATGGAAGTAGTCCTTGCCCCCGGCAGCCGGAGAATTCGAGAGGGCGCGCCTCCTGAGGGCCCGGTATTTTCTCATGGTACGGAAAGTGAAATGAAGTTCCTGCCTGTCGCCGACCTTGGGCCTGTAGACTCTGTCAAGGACAGGGGTCACTCCCGGCAGCAAGGCAAGAAACGCAAGATAGCCGACATACAGAGGGGCATTCAATGAGGGAGAAACAAGAAGATGCGGCACTCCTGAAATCCTGATGGCATTCAGTGCCCCCAAAGACTCCCCTATGACAAGAGCAGGCTTCAGTTCTTCAAGCCATGAAGATATCTGTCCCCACGCAATTTCCGGGTCAAAGCTGTATGTCCTGACAATCACGGATATGTTTTCAGGAACATATTCATTAAGAATGGAAGGTATGCGGCTGTCGCCGCCACCTCCCATTCCATGAATGTATAAAACATTTATGTTATCATCCATAACATTTGTGTTTCGCGCCCTCACCTCCGGTGACTGGGGTACGGGGACCGGGGGCAGACCGGATTCGTTCAAGTTTAAAACTTGAACGAATCCTTCAATGAAGTCGTCTTGTTGAACACAAAATGCTCCGGAGTCGAATCAGGGTCCTTGAAGAAATACCCCACTCTCTCGAACTGAACTGCGATTCCGGAATTGTCCTCAAGAAGGGCTGGCTCCGCATATCCCTTGGCAACCACCAGAGAATCCGGATTGAGATAGTCCTTGTAATCCTTTCCCTCCGGAATCGAATTCATCTGGGCTTCGGTGAAGAGCTTGTCATAAAGACGGAGTTCTATTTCCTTTGCATGTGCGGCAGAGACCCAGTGGATTGTACCCTTTACGGAGCGCCATTCGCCGGAACCCGGCCTTGATGCAGGGTCGTAGGTACATCTGATTTCCACTATATTGCCCTCTGCATCCTTCACTACCTCCCGGCATTTTATTATATAGGTGTATTTCAGACGCACCTCGCCGTCAGGCTTGAGCCTGAAATATTTCTTAGGCGGTTCTTCCATGAAGTCCGCCCTTTCGATATAGACTTCGCCAGTGAAAGGGACCTTGCGTGACGGGCCGTCCGGGGCTGCGGGATTCAGAGGGGCGTCGAACCATTCCACCTTACCCGGCTCCCAGTTGGTTATCGTCACCTTCACGGGGTCCTGGACAGTCATATATCTGTTGGACCTCTCGTTGAGGTCCTGGCGCACGCACCACTCCATGAGCTGAAGGTCAATCAGCTGCTCTCTCTTGGCTACGCCGACCTTCTCGGCAAACATTCTCACTGACTCCGGAGTATAGCCCCTTCTCCTGATGCCGCAGATGGTAGGCATGCGCGGGTCATCCCAGCCGCTCACATAATGGTTCCTGACAAGTTCAAGGAGCTTTCTCTTGCTCATCACGGTATATGTGAGGTTGAGTCTCGCGAATTCGTACTGATGTGACGGGAAGATTCCGAGCTTCTCTATGAACCAGTCATACAGAGGCCTGTGCACATCAAACTCAAGCGTACAGATTGAATGCGTGATGTTCTCGATGCTGTCGCACTGTCCATGGGCGAAGTCATACATCGGGTAGATGCACCACTTGTCGCCGGTGCGGTGATGGTGTGCATGGATAATCCTGTACATCAGAGGGTCACGGAAGAGCATGTTCGGATGCGCCATGTCAATCTTTGCCCTGAGGACCTTCTCTCCGTCCGCATATTTCCCGTCGCGCATTTCCCTGAAGAGCCTGAGGTTCTCTTCAACGGAACGGTTCCTGTATGGGCTTTCTGTCCCCGGAGTCTGCACGGTTCCCCTGCCTGCCCGGATTTCTTCCTGCGTCTGGTCATCGACATAGGCAAGGCCTTTCTTTATCAGATCTTCGGCCCACTGATACAGCTGCTCGAAATAATCGGAGGCGTATCTTTCGTTCTCCCACTCGAAACCGAGCCACCTGATGTCATCCTTGATGGAGTCGACATATTCCGTGTCCTCCTTCACCGGATTGGTGTCGTCGAAGCGGAGATTCGTCTTTCCGCCGTATTTCTTCGCCAGACCGAAATTGAGACAGATGCTCTTGGCATGGCCGATATGAAGATAACCGTTCGGCTCCGGCGGGAACCTGGTCATTATGCTTTTGCATTTGCCTGATGCGAGATCCGATTCGATGATCTCCTCGAGAAAGTTAAGATTCCTGGTCTCTCCAGTCTCATTCTTGAGCTCTTCCATATATGTCATGATTAGTTTTCAAATCTGCAAATATAACACATAAATGCTATTTTTCACTATCTTTGCGCCGTTAATAAAAACTGACGGCAATGATAAAATCAATGACAGGATACGGCAAGGCCGAGACACAGATAGAGACAGGCAAAATCTGCGTGGAAATCAGGACCCTGAACAGCAAGAACGCTGACATCAACATCAAGACCCAGCTCCTTCCCAAGGACAGGGAGATGGACATACGCAGAAAACTCGCCGAAAAGCTCCAGAGGGGTACGATTGACTTTTTCATGACATACGAGCCGAATGCCGCCGACAACGCGAAGGAAATCAATGCTTCTCTCGCAATGAACTACTACAGGCAGATTTCCGGCCTGTCGGACATGATTCATGCCGAATTCCCTTCACACGGAGCGTCCGACACGACAGCCGTGCTGACGGCAATCCTCAGGTTCCCCGATGTACTTGAGACCAGGAAGCAGGACATAATCAATGAGGAGAACTGGCCGGCAGTCGAGAGCTGCATCATGGAGGCAATCGACCGCGTGAACGAATTCCGCAGCCGGGAAGGGGCAGTCCTGTACAATGACGTGACTGCCAAAGTCTCTGAAATCCTGTCATATGTCGACGAGGTTGAAACTTTCGAAAACGAGCGGGTCGGGGCCATCCGTGAGAAAATCCTGTCACGCTTTGAAGAGCTGAAGCTTGAAGCCGACCAGAGCCGTCTGGAGCAGGAAATGATCTACTACATTGAGAAGCTTGACATCAATGAGGAGAAAGTCCGCCTCCGCCAGCACTGCCATTATTTCATGGAAACAATAGACACCGACCCTCTTCCCGGGAAGAAGCTCGGATTCATTGCCCAGGAAATGGGCAGGGAAATCAACACGACCGGCTCAAAGGCCAACCATACGGGCATACAGAAGATTGTCGTCAGGATGAAGGACAATCTTGAGAAAATAAAGGAACAGAGCCTGAATATACTTTAGTGCCCGGCATGGACTCAGGCCATGGCAAGACTTCAGTTTCCGGCAAGCGTCACCCTGAATACATATTTACCGTCCTTGGGAGCATCGGGGGCGGAGACAAAGGATATTCTCGCAAGCCTGTCCCCCCAGACGGCCCTCATCCGCGGGTCATCTGTCGGCCTGTATGTCACAGACGGCTTCAGTGATGACGGATAATGCAGGGACACAGTGACTTTCCCGGCCTCAACCAGCACCTCCCGACGGTTTTCCCCTATTGTCACATTGCCGTGGACAAGGAAATTGACCGTATCTGCCGCAACCCTTGCATCAAGGGCGAATTCATCCGAAATCTCAAGAAAGCTGTCCCCGAGCCGGTAGCTCCTGACCCAGGAACTGCATTGCGAGGCATCGGAATATGCCCCGGATATGTCAGTCGAGAACATCCGTCTGCGTATGTCGCATCTTGTGCCGGAGGCACGGAATTCATCTCCGAAAATCTGCGCGCATCCGTTGATTTCCGGGAGATTGTGCCAGCTGCTCTGCATTGACCATATCGTATACCTCTCGTGACTGAATGTCTTCCTGGTATATGTGCCTACGCCGGCATCCACGAACACGGGTTCATCATTGACATAGAGGATGAAAGTACCGATGTCATTGTGGTTGTGGCTTTCATTGTTGTATCCGCCCTTTGCGGCGAGGAACCAGCCGGAGCCGTTTCTCATATATGCGAATTCAGTCTCGGGATACCAGATGCATGCGGGCACATCTTCCCTCAGCGACGCAAGCAGCTGGGGCACAGCGGGATTGTCCCCGTACTCCGGTGCCGGGAAGCCTGCCAGGCCGCACAGGGCATTCAGGGAGTCTGCCGCCGCAGCAAGGGCCCCGCGGCTGCGGACGCTCTCAAGGGAGCGCCACACATCATTGCCCAAGGTAACCGGAGGATGCAGGAAAGATTGCCCGTCATACAGGAGATATAGGGCAAAATCAGCCATTTCACGGCTTCCGCAGTCTATTCCGAACCTGTAGACAAGAGATTTGTCCGGAGTCATGCGGGCAACGGCATCGGCGAAATTCACGACATTGCCGTTTCCGATGTACGACCGGGAAATATACTCTCCCATACTGCGGACAACAGGATTGCGCAGAAGACAGGCAGTCTTGCCTTCCGTTGCATCAGAGAGTATTTTCAGATAGTCATAAAGCTTTCCCGCCGCATGTTCCCAATATGCCGGGCCTTCCTCGCAGGCTCCGTCCTCCTTGACATAATTGAGATAGCGGTCAGCAGAGAGCGCGGAATATCTTATGACTTTCTCAAGTATGGCAGGGTCCTTTTCTGTCAGAAGGGCACAGAGGAGCACATTTGAATTGCACCACGGGTTCCAGTTGTTGATAATCTGCCCCGGCTTCCAGTCCTCGGCAAGCCACCAGTGGGCCTCATGGAGACTTTCATCAAGATAAGGCAGAATGATGTTTCTCCTGACAGCATACCTGACGGCAGCAGATATGGAAGGGTCGAGAGAATCCATCTCATCCCCGAAGAGATACAGCACCATTGACACCAGCGCCCCCAGCCCGCCGGAACCGAGGTCTATTATCTGCTCCCGCCCGTCAGGAAGGGCCCTTCCTGAAGACTGCTTCGGCTGATGGGCAGAAAGTACCCATGAAGTCATCTGTGTACTGTACCACAGCCCGTTGGCTATATCATCAATGAATCTCCCCTTCCCTTCCGCAAGCTCGGCAAGAGCAAGTACATTCAATGCCCGCCTGTTTTCATCGTAAGGCTTCTCCATTATCTGCCTGTCGCCTGTCCTTTCATATTCCAGATAAGCAGTGGCGGGGATTGTTTTCCACTGATAGCCGAGATATTTTTCCCCTTCGGCAACGACATGGGCCGCAGAATCTCCGAAAAGGGCCGTCCACCCCTTCCTGTCACTGTATTCCGGATATGGGAACCATTCCCCTCCGGTAACATGAGAAATGTCGATTTCCATCGTGTCAATGGCCGAAGTGATGATATTCCTTTCAGTGTACGCCTCTGCCGGAACGGCGGAGAAGAATGTGCAGGCGAGAATGGTACCTGCAATGAATCCAGTGATGCGCGTCATGTTCTTTCTTCCGAGTCTCATGACGGAAAGCAATGCCCCAAAGACGGCAAGGACACCCCCCAGAAGCATTGATGCATGCGGGGCACGCAGACCGAAGAAGTTGAACATCATGGCGACAAGGGCTGCGCCTGATGTCTGGCCGATGAGCCGTGCGGAGGCAAGCATTCCGCTCGCACTGCCTGTCCTGTGGGGAGGCGGCGAAGAGAGCAGGATATGATTGTTGGGGGACTGGAAGAGGCCGAAGCCTGCGCCGAAGCACATCAGGCGCAGTACCACACCGGTCCGGGAAATATGTTCTCCGCCGAAGGCAAAGCTGAAACAGGAAACGGCAATGAGGGAAATGCCGATGCAGCCGAGAATACCGGGATGGATGCGCCCGATGAGCCACCCGGCGACAGGAGCCACAAACATTATCACAAGCGGCGACGCAGTCATCAGCAATCCTGTCCCGGCGGCATCATAGCCGAAATTGTGCATGAGCATGAAAGGCAGGGATACCATTATGAGCTGCTGCGCAGTAAAGGATATTATGCTCGTGCCCACGGACATGGAGAAAATCGGTATCCGCAGCAGGTCAAACGGCAGCATCGGATATTTCTCCCTGAGCTGGATGCGGACATATATGAAAGCAACAAGGAAGAACACTGCCAGGGCTATGGCCACCTCATGCCAGTCCATTCCGTGGGAATAAGCCTCGATGCAGCCGATCATCAGACCGAATGTGCAGGCATTCAGAATCGTATCCCGCCAGTTGAACTTTCTGCCGACGACTTTTGTCGGATTGTCAGGGAGATATTTCCTGGCAAGGATAAATGTTGCGACTCCTATAGGCAGATTGATTGCAAATATCCATTCCCATGTCGCCACGGAAAGGATGGCTGCAGCCAAGGACGGGCCGGCCACGGATGCTATTGCGACGACAGTCGCATTCAGGCCGACCCCCTTGCCGAGATGCTTCCTGGGATAAATCAGCCTGATCAGAGAGGTATTGACACTCATTATCATCGCGGCCCCGACTCCCTGTACAACCCTTGACGCGACAAGGAATCGGAAAGTGCCTGAAACTGCACAAAGCAGGGAGCCCGCGGTGAACGCCGCGACACCGATGAGATAGACCTGTTTGTATCCGATGAGCTCACCGAGGGATGCAAACGGAAGCAGGAGCATCATTATCACAAGCTGGAAGGCATTGATTATCCAGATGGAGTCGGACGGGGAAACCCCCAGTTCGACGGCCATCGTAGGCAGGGCGACATTGCAGATTGTGCCGTCCAGAACCGAAAGGAAAAGTCCGCAGAAAGTTGTGGCCACGGCATAGAATATCGCCGGGCGGTGCAGTCCGTCCCAATTGAGGTCTCCGGTTATCCGGCCGTTCTCCGCTGGCATCTGCCCTGACATCTTCAGATTGCTTACCTTGATATTTTCAGATTGCCTACATAGAGGCCCCAGCATCCGTCTGTGACCACAGGGACAGGCCGGCCGTCAATGTTTTCATGAACTTTCTCCGTCTCAAGGAAAGTATGGGAATGCCCCCCGATGACGAGGTCGACATTTCTGGTGCCTTCCACAAGGTCAATGTCCGTAAATGCCGACTTCTCGTATCCGAGGTGCGACAGGCAGATGACCAGGTCGCATTTCTTCTTGTTCTTGAGATAATCCGCATAACGGTTGGTCACTTCTATCGGGTCAAGATATTGCATCCTGTCGGCAATATGCCTTTCCACCACCTTCGTCAGGTCCGTAAGCAGACCGATGAAGCCTATCTTGAATCCGCCGCGGCGGATAATGGCATAGGGCTTCACAAGGCGGGACAAATCAGAACCGCTGAACTCATAATTGGCGCATACGGCGGGGCACCTGAGGTTCCCGAGCCTCCTGACAAGTTCTTCGAGGCCGTTGTCGAACTCGTGGTTTCCGAGACACACCACATCGTACCCCATAGCATTGAGCAGATCTATTTCCAGGTCACCGTGCAGCATTGTAAAATATGAGGTCCCCTGGCTGAAATCGCCGGCATCCACAAGAAGGGTATGCCGACTGCCGTCGGCAAGGCGGACGCTGTCTATGTAGGCCGACCGCTCTATGACGCCCCCGAGCCCCGCGTCCGGTCCGGTCCGCAGAGGGTCAATGTGGCTGTGCGTGTCGTTGGTATGTATGATGGTGAGCTGCTGTGCATCGATGCCCAATGCGGCGGACAGCAGGACCAGGACTGTGAAAGCAAATCTTTTCATATCTCCGTCTCCGTTGATTATCTGATGACGACACGCCCGTCCGTGCCGTATGTTATGTCCCTGCCGGCTGCAGTCTCGGACTTGATGTAGTCCATCATCGCGTCATAGATGTCCACCGGATACTCCACCACTTCCTCCACATTCTCCCCGAGACAGAGGTCATCTCCGCCGTGAAGGAGGAATGTGATTGTCGCGAGTCCGTATATCCTGCCGTCGTCAAGAGGTTCTCCGCCCACCTCGGCGGACACTATCCGCCCGTCTTCCGCCACGACCCGGATTCCGCCGAGCACCTGGAACCTGTCAGCTGCCATGGCTTCAAGTATCTCCCTGAGCCTTGAGCCCTTCATGCTGACATAGACAAGGCTGTTCTTGAACGGGAACATGGACATGATGTCATCGACAAGAATATCCCCCTGAGGCATGTCTACCCTTATTCCCCCGAAATTCACAATGCCGGCATCCACATGGCGGCCGGAGACCTGTTCGACGGACTCCATTATGGTATCCACAAAGAGATTGGACAAGGCACTCTCCGGATATGCTGCCTTCATGGCTGAAGGAGAATGGCCGACGACCTGCTTCACCGGAGCCATCACAGGCTGGGCGCCGATTACCAGGGCTGCGGCCTCAGCTGCAGCGCCTCCCCTGAATACTTTGCCTGCCGGAGAATAATATCTGCATCCGGAGACCTTGCCGAGAGCCTCCGTGACATTGTCTGCGGAAGGGCAGGTAACCCCTGTCCTGTGTCCGTCAATGCGGGAGCGGTCCCAGCTGAAAACGAATGCGCATGAATCACCGTCCCGGACATCCGCCGCGCGGGCTCCGGCATCCGGGGCCGTACGGCAAAGCCCTGCCGCAAGCACGGCGAGGGCAACAATCCTCAAAACAAATCCCTTCCCCATGACCTGAATGCTTCCGTTATTCCAGTTCCTGCCATTTCTGTTCCTGCCATTTCTGTTCCTGTCATTTCTGTTTCAACCATTTATACAGGTCCTTGAATGTGGTCTTCTTGCCGAACATCAGAATGCCTATCCTATAGATTTTCGCAGACATCCAGGCGATTCCGACAAAAGTCACGAGGAGAAGGGCCACTGACACGACAATCTCCCAGACCGGCACCCCGAAAGGTATGCGTGCAAGCATTACAATAGGTGATGTGAACGGAATCATGGAGCCCCAGAATACAATCTGGCTGTCCGGAGCCTTGAAAGCATAGAACGCTATGAAGAAAGCGAGAAGAAGCGGTATGGTCACCGGTATCTGCAGCTGCTGCGTGTCCGCCTCATTCTCGACGGCCGAACCGATGGCGGCGAACAGGGATGCATAGAGCAGATATCCGAGGACAAAATACACCACGAACGATATCAGGAGCATCGGATAGTCTATGTCACGCAGCGTCTGCAGGACGGCCGCCATCTCGTTTTCTTCAGACGGCATCTCCATCTGTGCAGCCATGCCGCTCTGCTCCATCAGTTCAGTATCCATTCCGATGCCTTCGGTCATCTGCGTCATCTGCTCGGTCTGCACCGTCGCGCTTTCAGCTATGGAATCAAAGCCGATTACGGCTCCTGCCCCGACCACAAGTATGCCGGTGAGCACGACCCAAAGGAAGAACTGCGTGAGGGCGACGCAAGCCACGCCTATAATCTTGCCGAACATGAGTTCCGTGGCCTTGACGGATGATACAAGCACCTCCACCACACGGCTCGCCTTCTCTTCAATCACGCTCTGCATGACCATTCCTGAGAACATTGCAATGAACATGTATATTATGATGGAGAAAATCAGGGAGACGAACATGTATACCTCCGAAGAAGTTATCTTTGCCTCCCCGTCGTCCTCAAGAGTATAGGTTGACACCGTGATATCCGCCTGGACATCCTCCATTATCTGCCTGAGCCCGTCTATATTGTACGAGGCAAGCCTGTATTCCTCCACGGCCTCGTTCACATTGCGGCTTATGGCCTCCTTCATGTCCATGCTCAGGGGCTTTGATGAAAATGCGGAAACCGACACTGACTTTGACACGGAATCAAGCGGAGACACATGCACGAGAGCATCCAGGCCAAGTACAGCAAGCTGCGGCTTGAGGCTGTCCGCGGACTGCCCGGAATAATCGGCATATTCCACGGCATCCGTGTCTGCCATATACGGCATCACTATCCCCGATTCGTCAATCACGGCCACCTTCTTTCCCTTGTCCTCCGCCATAAACATTATGACGGACGGAAGTATCATCATTGCCGCAAGGAAGACAGGAGCGAGGAATGTTGTCAGAAGGAATGATTTCTTCTTGACCCTGGTCATGTATTCACGACCTATTATCACATTGATTATATGCGGATTCATATTCTGTTACTCCTCTGTTACAAGTTTAATGAAGATATCGTTCATCCTCGGCACCAGTTCTTTGAATGAATTCACTGCCAGGGACTGGTCAAGGAGGGAATGCAGTGCGGCGGTATTGTCCGTTCCCGGCTCGAGTGCGAGCACTGCGGTATGCCTTCCGGCGTCATCGGTGTCGGAAAGCACCCTGAATGCCCCCGGGACAGAAGCCACGGGAACACTGCCAGTGTAGACAAGCTCCACATTGTTGTTGCCGTACTTGTGCCTGATTTCATCCACACCTCCCGTAATCACAAGGCGGGACTTGTTTATCAGGGCTATTTCATCGCACAATTCCTCGACTGACTCCATATTGTGTGTGGAGAGCACTATGGTGGCACCCTGTGCCTTCAGGGACAGGATCTCCTCTCTTATGAGCTGGGCATTGACCGGATCGAAGCCGGAGAACGGCTCGTCAAGGATAAGCAGCGAAGGCTTGTGCACGACTGTAGTTATGAACTGCACCTTCTGCGCCATTCCTTTTGAAAGTTCCTCGACTTTTTTCGTCCACCAGCTCTGTATGCCGAATTTCACGAACCACTTCTTCAGTTCTTCCGCAGCTTCCCTTGAACTCATGCCTTTCAACTGGGCAAGATACATGGCCTGGTCTCCGACCTTCATCTTCCTGTAAAGCCCCCGTTCCTCGGGCAGATATCCGATTCTCGCCACATCCTGCTGCGTTATCGGATGGCCGTCGAAGAGGACGCTTCCTGAATTGGGGATGGTGATTCTGTTGATGATACGGATGAGGGTAGTCTTTCCCGCTCCGTTGGGCCCGAGAAGACCGAAAATCTTTCCTCTCGGAAAATCGAGGGACACATGGTCAAGAGCAACCTTTTCTCCGAAACTCTTGCACACTTCCCTGCATTGGATAATTCCCATAATCTTCACTATTGTTTAATATTATTAGATATTCAGGATTCTTGCCGTCAGCTCCACCAGCAGCTGGTCAGGAGTGGCCTCGCCGGCATCCCCGCCCTTGCCCTTGAAATCATAATCCCGCAGGAGAGCTATGACCGACATGCATTTTTTCAAAGGATAATTGGCCGCAGCCGCATCATATTCCCTGAAAAAATACGGACTGACGCCCAGTACCTTCGCCTTGGCCTCATTGGACGGACGGGGAGTCTTCATCAGCAGGGCCTCATACTTGAGTATCCTGTAAAAATGCGTGAACAGGGCACTTACGGCCATCGGCATCGCAAATTTAGGGGAAACGCCGATATATGCAGCTGTCTTCAGGGCCTTGGCGGCATTTCTTGCGGACAATTCCCTCGTCAGTTCAAAAATGCTGAACTGACGGCTGATGCCCACGTTCCTCTCGATGTCCGATGCCGTGACGCGCGTGCAGCCCTCGGGAAGATTCTTCATCAGCTTTCCGGTCTCAAGGGCAATCTTTTCCAGGTCCGTGCCGGCATATTCGCCCAGAAGCGCGGCGGCATCCGGGTCGGCGGACAGGCCGAGTCCCTTGAAATACGACGATATCCACCGTGATATCTCATAGTCCCGGACTGCATTCGACTCCACGACCACTCCGATTTTCGACACTGACTTGTAAAGTGATTTCCTCTTGTCGGCGGATGCCCCGCGCATGCATATCACCAGGACGGTCGACTCCAGGGGACGGGAACAGTATATTGCGAGTTCCTCAAGCGACTTCATCGCCTGCGCCTCCTTGACCACGACGAGCTGCCGCTCAGAAAACATGGGATACCTGCGGGCCGTCGTGATGACGGCATCCGCCGTGACATCGGCCCCGTAGCATATCGTCTGGTTGAAGTCCCTCTCGCTCTCGTCAAGGGCATTCTCTATGATGGCTTCGCAGACCATATCAGGATAGAACGGCTCTTCGCCCATAAGAAGGTATACGGGCTTGAACACTTTTCTGCGGGCATCGGCGATTATCTCTCGGCACAATGCGTCTGTCTCTGCATATCCTTTGGCCATGACGCGCAAAGATAGCAATAATCTTGCTTTGTATAGCCGGCACGGAAAATAATTTCAAGTTTTATTTCTATTTTTGCCGCGCAATATGTCCTGCGTCTGCCGCGCAATATGTCTTGCCGCGCATCATGCAGCCGCATTGCATACAGGACCAACACGGATGACAATGAAAAGACCAACACGCCCATACGGCAATGCCGTCCCGATGTCCGAGAGGACGGAAGGAAGAAAATACAAGGTGGAAAATGACACGACTCTGCTTGAGTACCTGTTCTCAAAATGCAAGGGAGAAAGCCGGACGACCGTGAAGTCATACCTTTCCCGCGGACAGATTCTGGTCAACGGCCGCAATGTCACGGCCTTTGATTTCGGACTGCACAAAGGGGACTCCCTTGTCATCCTTGACCAGGCAACGAGATTCAGGAAGCATTCCGGGGAAATGGACACGAGGGTAAGAATCGTATATGAAGACGAGCACCTGATTGTCGCCGACAAACGCCATGCGGTCCTCACCATGTCCACCGGCCGGGAAGGAGAGGTCACGGCATATTCCCTGCTCACCGGCTATGTCAGGAGACAGGCAGCCAGGGCCGGAAGGAAAACCGCCCCGGGAGAGCCGAGGATTTTCATTGTCCACAGGCTTGACAGAGACACTTCGGGCCTTATAATCTTCGCCAAGGACGAGCAGACCCAGGCAAGGCTCCAGGACGGGTGGAACGAAAACATCCTCGAAAGAAAATATGTCGCCGTCGTGGAGGGCACTCCTCAGGAAAAGAGCGGCACCTGCACTTCCTGGCTGAACGAGAATCCCAAGTCTCTGAAAATGACTTCAAGTCCCGTTGACAACGGCGGGAAGAAAGCCGTGACGCATTACAATACCATTTCTTCCGCAGGCGGCTACTCCCTCGTGGAATTCGAACTTGAGACCGGAAGGAAAAACCAGATCAGAATCCATGCCTCGGAAATGGGCTGTCCGGTCGCCGGCGACAAAAAATACGGGGCAAGGTCAAATCCGCTCGGCAGACTCGCCCTGCACGCCCAAAGCATAGCGTTCAGACATCCGTGGACGAGGAAAATGATGCGCTTCGACACGGGCATTCCGCGTATATTCAAGAGCATGTTCTCGGAGTAAAATGCACCTCTGAAAAAAAATTCCCCGATGCCTGAGGACATTCCGGGGCGTGAGGGTTTTGACGGTAAATCCCTCCCGCCGCATGCGGCGGGCCCCTCC
>JADIMJ010000076.1 GCA_017694835.1 Candidatus Cryptobacteroides gallistercoris | reverse complement strand
TCACCGGCCTGTCGATGGCCGCGGCGGCATCCGCCGGCGCCCTCGCGTCCGCGGCACTGATTCTTGCCGTATCATTCAGGATGAAAAGGTCTTCCTCCCTTCTTATCTGCGGAGTAATGGCAGGGTTCATCATCAGCGCGATAATTTCCATATTGCAATTCGGTGCGGGAGCAGAGGAGCTGAAGATGTTCTACAGCTGGTCGGCCGGCAATTTTACCGGCACAGACATGGGCGGAGTGACAATTATGGCTGTTGCCTTCCTTGCCGGGGCTGCAATCGCCGCAGCAAATGCCAAGGGCCTTGACATCATGCTGTTCGGAGACGAGTTTGCCCTGCTTTCAGGGGCCAGGCCCAGACAGACAAGGACAGCAGCCCTGTTCTCGGCATCGCTTATGACAGGGGCCGTGACCGCTTTCTGCGGGCCCATAGGATTTGTAGGCATTGTGGCCCCGCACATGGCGAGAAGACTCTCGGGCACAGCCAGGCATGCCGCCGTTCTGCCGATGAGCATGGCGACAGGAGGACTGTTCGGAGTGACGGCTGACCTTCTGTGCCAGGCAGGCAGCCTTCCTGTCCCGGCTGGCAGCATGATGGCCCTGACAGGAATCCCCTTTGTCCTGGCAATGATCATTTCAGGCAAAGACTGACGACAGGAGAAGACAAGATGAGAAAAACTGCATTTTTACCTTCAGACAACGGACGGCAGCCGGAAGGGACGGGCGGGGACCCGGGCATGGCCGGAGACATACAATCCGGCCCGGTGCTCCGCTGCCTGGGGATTTCCGCAGGCTACAGGGGCAGACAGCTGTTCGCGCCCGCAGACCTCGAAGTCTACAGGGGGGAATGCATACTCCTGTGCGGAGCAAACGGAAGCGGGAAAAGCACGCTGCTCAAAGCCCTCGCAGGCATAAGGCCGCTGATTTCCGGGAAAGTGACACACAGAGGAACAAGCGGGAACATCCCCATGATCCCGTCGGGAATACCGAAGGTCAGAGGATTCACCCTGATGGAATTCATCAGGACCGGATGCTACAGCTCAAGCGACTGGGCCGGAAGACTGTCCCCGGAGAAGGAACTGGCGGCGGCGAAGGCTGCCGGAGCACTCGGGCTCTCCGGCCTTGCAGACAGGGACATCAGCAGCCTGAGCGACGGCGAATTCCAGAAAGGATGCATTGCGGCCGCCCTTGCGAGAAATTCCGGTCTTGTGCTCCTTGACGAACCGACGGCATTCCTTGATGCCGAAAACCGGATTTCGGTTCTGGAGACTCTGAAAGATACGGCATCAAGGGAAGGCACGGCATTCATTTTCTCGTCACATGACCTGGCTGACGCATCCGCGATATGCAGCAGAGTTTTCGCAATAGGCTCCGACGGCATCCTGAGATGCAGCGGAGAAAGCATGGAAGAAAAAAACAGAGTCATTTCCTCCATTTTCCGGAATAAAAGTATTATCTTTGAAAGATAATGCCCTTCAACAGCAGCCGACATGGAGAAAAGACTCTTTCTGATAGACGGACACGCCCTGATATTCAAGATGTACTATGCCTTCCTGAGGCATCCCATGATTAATTCCAAAGGAGCGGACATGTCCATTCTCTTCGGATTCACAAAATACATCCTTGAACTGACGGAAAAGGAGAAGCCCACCCATCTGGCCGTGGCCTTCGACCCTCCGGGAAAGACATTCAGGCATCAGATTTATCCGGAATACAAAGGCACGAGGGCCGCTACTCCGCAGCTTGTCATTGACGCGCTCGAGCCCCTCACCGGACTCTGCGGGGCAATGAAGATTCCTGTGCTGATGGTCAGCGGATATGAAGCCGACGATGTGATAGGCTCAATGGCAAGACGCGCCGAAAAGGAAGGGTTCACAGTGTACATGGTGACTCCGGACAAAGACTACGGGCAGCTTGTCAGCGACCATATCTTCCAATACAAGCCGGGGAAATCAGGGGCAGACAGCGAAATACTTGACAAGGAGAAAATCTGCAGCAGGTACGGCATCAGCTCTCCGGAGCAGGTAATCGACATGCTCACCATATGCGGGGACACCTCGGACAATGTCCCCGGCGTAAAGGGAGTCGGGGAAGTCGGCGCAGGCAAGCTGATTGCCAGATTCGGGTCTGTGGAAAATATCTACAGCCATCTTGACGAACTCACGCCGAAACAGAGGACGGCCTTCGAAGAGGCGAAGGACCACATGGCACTGAGCCATACTCTGGTCACAATAAAGACAGACCTTCCGCTGGAAACGAAGACAGAAGACATGGCCGTGAATATGGAATATGACCAGGCCATAGCCGACCTTTTCGAGAAATATGAATTCCAGTCCCTGAAAAAATATATCGGGCATGTGTCCGGCAGTACGGAAAAGAGCTCCGAGGCAAGGACTATTGAGGTCATTGACGCGGGAAAGGAAGAAGTCATCGCTGCAGCAATGAAGGCAGGCCGCTGCGGCATTGTGACAGAGACTGACGGGGATACGATTTTCGCCGGCATCAGGAAAATCACCGTCGGTGTTGCGGCGGAAGGAAAGAATCTGGCGGCGGAAGGGACCTGCGGGGACTTCGCCAGGCTGCTTTCCGACCCGGAAGTAGAAAAGGCAGGCAGCGGACTGAAATACCAGAGCAATGTTCTCGCCCATGCCGGAATACAGCTTCAGGGGAAATATATGGACATTGAGCTGATGCACTATCTCATCAATCCGGAGCAGAACCACAGCATCGGCATGCTCGCAAAGAGCTACCTCGGGGCGGACCTGGACTCCGGAGAACAGGAAGACAGGCAGGGGTCTCTGTTCGGGGCTTCCGACAGCGGACAGGAAGACGGAGGGGAAGACGGCAGCGGAAGCAGGAAAAGGAAAACCGAAGCCGTGGCTGCAGTACTGCTCGCCGGAAAAATAAGCGAAGACATGGAAGCGCACTCCGTCACCGGCCTTTATGACAGGATGGAGGAGCCACTGCTGAAAGTTCTTGCCCGGATGGAAAGGACTGGTGTAAAAATGGATTTCACCCAGCTCGCCGACTACACGGCATCCCTGGAGAACGAACTGAGAGAAAGAGAGGCCAGGATAAGGGAAATGGCAGGGGAACCGGACCTGAACATATCATCACCGAAGCAGATAGGGCATCTTCTGTTCGAAAAGCTGGCCCTTGACCCGAAGGCAAAGGCAAAGAGCGGAGTCCGATACAGTTATTCCACCGACGAAGACACGCTGAGGGCACTTGCCGACAAGCATCCGATAATAAATGAAATCCTGGAATACAGGGCAGTGAAGAAACTGCTGTCCACCTACATTGCACCGTTTCCGGGACTATGCTCCCCCGTCACGGGGAAAATACATACGACATTCAACCAGGCCCTGACGGCGACAGGCAGGCTCAGCTCCTCAAAGCCGAATCTGCAGAACATACCTATCCGGACAGAACGGGGCAAGGAAATCAGAAAGGCCTTCGTGTCCGGCTTTGCGGGAGGGGTGATTGTCTCCGCGGACTATTCACAGATTGAACTGAGGATAATGGCACACCTCAGCCAGGACAGGCACCTTACGGAAGCATTCAGGGCCGGCCTGGACGTGCATGCCCTTACCGCCGCCAAAATCTTCAGGGTGGACATCGGGGACGTGACCCCCGGACAGCGGAGGATAGCCAAGACCGCCAACTTCGGCATCATGTACGGGATATCCGCCTTCGGCCTTTCGCAGAGGCTGAAGATTCCCCGTGCCGAGGCCAAGAAAATAATCGACGACTACTTTGAAAGTTTCCCGTCAATCTCCGCATATATCTCTGACGTTCTCGCCTCGGCAAGGGAAAACGGCTATGTGGAGACGATTTTCGGAAGAAAAAGATACCTCCCGGACATAAACTCCAGGAATGCCACCGTCAGGTCGCTCGCCGAACGGAATGCCATAAATGCCCCAATCCAGGGCACATCCGCCGACATCATCAAACTGGCAATGATAAATGTCAGCAGACGGATATCGGAAGCCGGGCTGAGAAGCAGGATGGTGCTCCAGATTCATGACGAGCTTGTCTTCGACGCCCCCGCGGAAGAAGCCGGGAGACTCAAGGAGATAGCTCTGGAAGAAATGGAGAATGTTGTCAGACTGTCTGTCCCGTTGACTGTAGAATGCAATTATGGAAAAAACTGGCTTGAAGCTCACTGAACTTACCGACAAGGAACTCGTCGACCTGGCTCTCCAGCAGAACCAGGCCGCTTTCATCGTCCTTTACACCAGATACAGCGCAGGTGTGAGAAACCACATCTCAAAATACATCTCACAGGCAGAAGACAGGGAAGACGTGGCCCTTGAAAGTTTCCAGAAAGCCTTCAGCCAGATAAGCTCATACAATCCGGAGTTCAAGTTCTCCACATGGCTGTACAGGATTGCAAGGAACACCGCACTGGACCATATCAGCAAGAGAGACAGGGAAAAGAACAACCTTCCGACGACATCCATCAGCGACACCATATCCGAACTCAACGACATGGCGGCTGCGATGCACAACCCGGAAGACGACATCATAAAGCAGCAGGAATACGACAAGTGGATGGACAATATCGAAAAGCTGAAGGAAGACTATAGAATCGTGGCCCGGATGAACCTCATAGACCATTTCGGATATAAGGAAATCGCCGACCAGCTGGATCTCCCCATCAATACTGTCAAGACAAGAATCCGCCGGGCAAAGGCACAGCTGCTCAAGATGATGGAAATGTCGGACGAACTTCAGTAGAACAACTGGCATGCCGACAGGAAGCCGGCACAGCCGGAAAAACTGCACAATCAATGGAATATCAGGAATTTGAAGACATAGTACTCAGGCTGTTCCCTGAGACCGGCACATGCCGGCTGGAGAAATTCAGAATGCTCGGCCCGCTCTACAGGGAGTGGAATTCGAAGATAAATGTAATCTCACGCAAGGACATTGACAACCTGTACCTCCACCATGTACTGCATTCCCTCGCGATAGCTGAATACATCAGACGGCATATGCCCGGGCTCTACGGCCTGATTTCAGCTACGGCGGAGGACGGGGCCGGGACATGTCAGGTGCCTGACGCAGTCCCCGGGCCGGCAGCAACATTCCTGGACATAGGCACAGGAGGAGGCTTCCCGGGGATTCCTCTCGCCATACTGTTCCCGTCAGCCCATTTCACACTCTGCGACTCAATCGGGAAAAAAGTGCTCGTCGCATCAGAAATTTCAGAAGCGTGCGGACTGAAGAATGTCTCTGCGGCAAACGCAAGGGCCGAAGCTCTTCCAGGCCAGTTTGACTGGATTGTATCAAGGGCAGTCACATCCCTGGACAGATTCCTGCCATGGACAAAAGGCAAATGCCGCCGCGGCATATTTTATCTGAAGGGCGGTGACGTCTCAGAAGAAATTGCCGCAGCCATGGGAAAATTCAGGCTGCCTTCCGGAGCTGTGCATGTGTGGAAAATCAGTGAAGCCCTGCCCGACCCGTATTTTGAAGGAAAGCTCGTCATTTTCATTGAAGGAAATGAAAAATAATTTGCAATTAATATGAAAAACACTACCTTTGCACTCCCAAACCTGATTTCAGTCGGTTTTTGAATCAGGGGAAGCATAAGAATCTGAAATATAAAAGCATAAGATAATGAAAAGAACATTCCAACCATCACAGCGCAAGCGTCGCAACAAACACGGGTTCCGTGAGAGAATGTCCACGCCAAACGGCCGTCGCGTATTGGCTTCCCGCCGTCGTCATGGACGCAAGAAACTGACAGTGTCATCAGAAGACAGATTCTGAGAAAATACATCGGCAACCGGGACATGTTAATCATTGTCTTGGTGGAAAGAAGTCAAGAGGCTGTGTCAAATCACTTTGGCTCAGCCTTTTTGATTATGCAGTCCCGGACCGGAACTGCCGCATATCCAGGAAAACCGCATGCCACGGAAAACCGCATGCCACGGAAAACCGCATGCCACGGAAAGCCGCATGCCCTGGAACTGCCGCATGGATTGAAGACTGCACATGGATTGAAGACTGCACATGAATTGAAGACTGCACACAAAATACCTGCCGTATGGAAGACCACGAAAAATACATGACAGAAGCCTTGCGTGAAGCCGTCGCCGCTGCCGAAGAAGATGAAGTTCCCGTAGGGGCCGTAATTGTATGCCGGGGACGCATCATAGGCAGGGGGCACAACATGACCGAAAGGCTCAAGGACCCTACCGCCCATGCGGAGATGATAGCCATTACTGCCGCCACTGAAGCCACGGGAGGCAAATACCTCAACGACTGTACCCTCTATGTGACCGTAGAGCCATGCCCGATGTGCGCCGGAGCCCTGGCCTGGTCCCAGATCGGCAAAGTTGTATACGGGACCATCGACCCCAAGAGAGGATTCTCCCTGTTCTCCCCAAGCCTCATGCATCCCAAGACAGAAGTCATTGCCGGAGTAATGGCTGAAGAATGCGGGGCGCTCGTATCGGATTTCTTCAAGAAGAAAAGAAAGCAATAGGGCGGGATGTTCGGGCTGGAAGAACTTGGTCTCATCGGACTGTTCCTGGGCACCTTTCTGGCGGCAACGATACTTCCGTTCAGTTCCGATGCCCTTTATATAGCAGTGCTGGCCGCCACGGGAGACACGGCCGGCTGTCTGGCCGTCGGCACGCTCGGCAACTGGCTCGGCAGCGTATTCACCTACTGGATAGGCTGGATAGGCAAATGGGAGTGGATAGAGAAATGGTTCAAGGTCAAGCCGGAGACACTGCAGAAACAAAAGCAGAAAATCGACAGATACGGAGTATGGCTCGCCCTCACCTGCTGGATTCCCATAGTCGGGGATATCGTCGCCATAGCCCTCGGATTCTACAAGACCCGTCCGTTCTGGACCATCGTACTGATGCTTGTCGGAAAATTCGGCCGCTTTCTCATCTGGAATCTCATCTACGGACTCTTCTGAATGCTTCTGGTCGCTTCTGAATGCTTCTGAATGCTCTTGGATGCTCATGGACGCTTCTGGACGCTTCTGGACGCTCCTGAACATTCTGAATATTTTGCAGAATTTTGAATAAAGCCAAAATAATCTTAAATTTGCACCGGAATTGAGATATGGTGTAATGGTAGCACTACAGATTTTGGTTCTGTCTGTCCAAGTTCGAATCTTGGTATCTCAACTACAATCGCCTAACTCTATGGTTTATATAGATTTAGGCGATTTTTCACATAAAACCGGGTCAAGAACGGGACGCCCTTCTGGAGTTGTGTAAAAAGGCATCAACGGAAAATCCATGTTGATTTCGTAAACCGCGGCCGGTGGACACCAAAAATGCCTCCCGACGGCCGCGCTGCTGATTGACCATGTCAATAATACTCTTCAGATGTTTGCAGAGAGAGTGAAATACACCCCGGAAGGGCTATGACCAACCGCTTTTGTCATTGTCTCCAACCAAAAATGTTGCCATTGTCTCCAACCAAAAATGTCAATTATACCGGGTTGCGCTAAAAATATGCTCGGCAGCGGCGTGCCGGTCTCGCTCTTCAAGCAGCAGGCCGACCACCACATCCTCGCCATGACAACAATCCGTCTCGGACAAACAGGCAATGCCAACGACACTTTGAAAAAGACGAACAATCATGAGATAGCAGCAAGTTCCTCTCTTATCTTGTGAATCCCGTCAATGATTGTGAATCCCGTCAATGATCCTCTGGCGCATCTCAGAGTGCGGACATCTCCTGCCTGACGCATAATTCGTGAGTTGTTGTATGTTGATGCCAGTCACCTTGGCTATCGCCTTGCGGGGCACCGGTTTGTCGGTGTAGTGCAGCAGCGCTCGGGCAGACAGAGCCTGCGGTCATTTCCTCCCGGCCTGCTTCCAGATGCAGTTCACGATAAGATATAAAATAATATCATCATGCAAATTCTAATTCTTTCCGGCACCGCATCTCAAGGTGAAGAGCATATTGTCGGCGGCACATTGTCATTTTTTGCTATTTTTGTTTTTTAATGATGTAGTAAAAATGCGCCAAATGGTCAAAATGGGTTATGGCCGATGACAAAATATACATATCTGTGATTTTGCCGCTCAGGCTTGAGTGGGAGCCATGCTATTCATATACCCCGGGCATTTCCTGTTTCCCCGGGACCATAAAGGGGGAAGAGACGGAAGCGGCCGCCGAAGATACGGAAACTGTAAGAAGAGGAGACAGGGTAAGGGTAAGTTTTGCCGGGCGAGAATATGTCGGGACGGTCGATGAAACGGGAATACTGCCGCAGACTGCACCGGACAAAATCAAGGAAATCATATCTGTGGAAAGAGAGATGGCAAGAGTGACGGAAGAGGAGTTGGCTCTCTGGAAGCAGGTCGCGGAATATTACATGTGTACCGTCGGGGAGGTCTGCAAGGCGGCTTATCCGGCCGGGAAAATCAGCGGGGAGAAGAAGCTTGCCGCGATGCAGCAGAGAGAAGCGGAACGCAGGAACAAGAAAATGTCACTGCTCCAGGAGAAACTGGCTAAACTGCGGGAAAAGCTGCCGAAGGAAGGGAAAATCAGAGAAAAGATTGCAGCCGCCGAGGCAGAACTTCAGAAACTTCAGGGGCTGATGCCGGAAGAAGGCAATCCGGTGCCGATGCCGGACGACAGGATAATGCTTTCGCCTGCGCAGGACGAAGCCCTCATGAAGATTAAGGAAGCGTTCAGGAAAGGGATTCCGGCCCTGCTGAAGGGAGTGACGGGGTCGGGAAAGACGGAAATATACACCAGACTGGCGTGCGAATGCATCAGAAAGGGACAGAATGTCCTTTATATGGTGCCGGAAATAGCATTGGGGAGACAATTGGAAATGAGGCTGCAGGAGGTGTTCGGCGCGAGGCTGATGGCTTTCCACTCGGGAGAGACCATGGCCAGGAGAAGAGACACGGCGGACAGGGTCAGGACAGCGGACGGATACATTGTTCTCGGCACAAGGTCTTCCATATTCCTGCCCCATCACAACCTCGGGCTCATCATTGTAGATGAAGAGCATGATTCATCCTACAAACAGGACTCCCCTGCCCCGAGATACAACGGCAGGGATACCGCGGTCATGCTTGCCGGCATCCACGGCTGCGACATCGTCCTCGGATCGGCGACACCTTCCCTTGAGTCACTTTACAACTGCATGAGCGGAAAATACGCCATTGCAGAACTGAAAGAAAGGTACCATCATGCCGAAGATGCAGAAATCGAAATAATCGACACCATAGCGGAAAGGAAAAAGAACGGCATGCGGGGGTCATTGTCCATAAAACTGATAGAACACATCAGCGAGACCCTGGAAGAGGGCGGACAGGTGATGCTGTTCCGTGCCAGAAGGTCATTTTCACCGGCCGTACAGTGCGTTGAATGCGGGTTCATACCGAAATGCCCCCACTGCAACGTGAGCCTCAGCCTGCACAAGAGCAGAAATGGAGCAACCCCGGAAAGACTTGTATGCCACAGCTGCGGATACAGCACGCCTTTCGGCGGGAAATGCCCGGAATGCGAAGGAGAAATGAAGGGACTCGGGGCGGGCACGCAGAAAATAGAGGAAGAAGTGTCGGCACTGTTCCCTTCCGCAAGGATTGCCAGGCTGGACAGCGACACCGCCCAGAGCGCCGTATACAGCAAAGACATTGTCAGAAAATTCAGCAAAGGGGAGACCGACATTCTCATCGGGACACAGATGGTGACAAAGGGGTTTGATTTTCCGAACCTCAGGCTTGTTGCCGTCCTGCAGGCCGACACACTTCTCGGCATCCAGGACTTCCGTGCGGACGAGAAAGCCGCCCAGCTTCTGGAACAGTTCAGAGGGCGATGCGGGAGAAGGGAAAAACGGGGACTGTTCGTTATCCAGACCTCTTCTCCGGAACATCCCGTCTACAGAATCATTGCCGGAAACGAAAAAATCGAAGAAACATCCCTGCTGGCCGAAAGGAAACAATTCTCATACCCTCCGTTCTCGAGAGTCATCAACATAGAAATCAGGGACACGTCAGAACAGAGGGCCATGCTCATGAGCACCAAGCTATGCGGCATCCTTGAGTCAGGACATACCCCGTACGCGCTGACAGGCCCCTTCAGCCCCTCCGTAGACAAGGCGGCAGACAATTACATAAGGATCATACGGCTGAATCTCCGCAAGGACAGGCAGCTTGTATCCACGAAAAGGCGGATCATGAATGCGATAAATGAATTCGAAGCCGCAGAAAAATACTCCGGACACATTGTCATAGACGTTGACCCGGTATAAAATTCTGCCGCAGTTGCCAAAATTCTCGTTATCTTTGCGGATACGCATGAATGGCCCTTGCATATATCATGAAGACACTTGCATATATCGGGAGGAACATGAAGAGTCAGGGAAAATGGAAGAAAAGACAGTCTGGGATCCGCTCAGGAAGAAGGAAGTGGCACTGACACCTGAAGAACATGTGCGGCAGTGGTTCATCGGGATGCTCGGCAGCCGGATGCATGTCCCCATGCACATGATGATGAGCGAGACCGCCTTCAGGCTCGGGGAAAAGCTTTTCAGGGCAGACATACTCATATTCGGGCGGGATGCCCGCCCCCTTGCCGTAGTTGAATGCAAAAGGCCCGGAACAGGGCTGGACAGCAAGGTGCTGGACCAGGCGATAAGATATAATATGGCACTGGACGTCAAGTACATATTCATCACCAACGGGGAGAAGACATCCATATGCAGGAAAAAGGACGCCGCCGAATATGAATTCATCAGCCATGTTCCTGACTATGAGGAAATGTGCGGTCATGCAAAACGGGAAAAATGAAGGAATGATGACAATAACACACGGATTCCTGGACCACAGGATTTTTTCAATAATATCCGACATCGCGGAAAAGAAAGGAGTCAGGGCATTCGTCATAGGGGGCTATGTCCGCGACTGCTTCCTCGGATGCCCGAGCAAAGACATCGACATAGTAGTGGAGGGAAGCGGCATCAGCCTGGCGGAAGCCGTGGGGGAAGCCGTGCACAGCAATGTGTCAGTATTCAAGAACTTCGGCACTGCCATGCTCAGGTACAGGGGCATTGAAGTGGAATTTGTCGGTGCAAGGAAAGAATCGTACAGGAGGGATTCAAGGAAGCCGGTAGTGGAGGACGGCA
Organism: Candidatus Cryptobacteroides gallistercoris; assembly: GCA_017694835.1. GTDB lineage: Bacteria > Bacteroidota > Bacteroidia > Bacteroidales > UBA932 > Cryptobacteroides > Cryptobacteroides gallistercoris. Next base: position 16,513 of record JADIMJ010000076.1, on the reverse strand, counting down.
CGCTGGAGGACGACCAGAAGAGAAGGGATTTCACCATAAATGCCATGGCTTTCAGCCTGCAGAAAGAGGATTTCGGGGCACTTGTGGATCCGTTCGGCGGCATCAGGGACCTCAGGGACGGAATCATCAGGACGCCGCTTGACCCCGACACAACATACAGCGACGACCCCCTGCGTATGGTCAGGGCCATCAGATTCGCCACCCGCCTCTCCTCTCCGGAACATGAATTCCATATAACGACCGAATCGCTTGAATCAATCCGCAGGAACAGGGACAGGATGTCCATCCTCTCAAAGGAGAGGATTACCGAGGAACTGAACAAAATGCTGGTATGCAGCAGGCCGTCGACAGGATTCAGGCTGATGGACGAGACCGGGCTTCTGGACTTCGTGCTGCCGCAGCTCACCAAGCTCAAGGGGACGGAAACCGTAGACGGGAAAGGCCACAAGGAGAATTTCTCGCACACCCTTGAGGTTGTGGACAACGTCGCGGCACTTGAGACAAGCCTGATTTCTGAAGGCAGGCTCAATGACTGGCATACTGCGGAAGACAACACTGAAACCGGCACGGTGCGCACGAAACCGTATCTCTGGCTCAGATGGGCGGCACTCCTGCACGACATAGGCAAGCCCGCGACAAAACGGTATGACCCTCAGGCCGGATGGACATTCCACGGGCATGAGGTCGTGGGCGCAAGGATGGTCCCCAAGATTTTCCAGGCCATGAAGATGCCGCTCAACGAAAAGATGAAATATGTCCAGAAGCTGGTGGGACTGCACCTCAGGCCAATAGCCCTCGTCACAGAAGAAGTCACAGACTCCGCAGTACGGAGGCTCCTGTTCGATGCCGGAAATGACATCGATGACCTCATGGTGCTGTGCAAGGCGGACATCACATCCAAGAATCCCAAAAAGGTGGAACGGCTGAAGCACAATTTTGACATAGTCAGACAGAAGCTCATTGATGTCGAGGCCAAGGATGCCGTCAGAAACTTCAGGAATCCGATCAGAGGCGAGTATGTCATGGAGACATTCGGCATTCCGCCCGGAAGACCGGTAGGAATAATCCTGGAACATGTCAAGAACGCAATACTGGACGGAGTGATTGAAAACAGATTCGAAGATGCCGACAGGCTCATGAGAGAAAAGGCCGCCGAAATGGGACTCAGCCCCAAAGACAGTCCGGACTCCATGACAGACTGACACGCGGAAATGAACCTTGCGGACAAATATTGATGAACCTTGCGGACAAATATATAAGCTACATCAGCTCAATAAGGAGATACTCGGACAAGACGGTCCGGAACTACAGTGCTGTCCTCGACGGGTTCCTCAGGTTCGCCTTTGACGATGTCCCGGAGAAAGACGGCCTTGGAGACAGCGACATCATCAGTGCGCTGACTCCCGGCATCATCCGCGGCTATGAGGTATATCTCATGGACAGGAGGAAACTGATACCGCGGACAGTCAATCTGCATCTCTCGGTGCTGAGCGGATTCTGCCGGTGGATGATCAGGGAAGGCCTGCTGCAGTCAAATCCTGTCAGGACAGTTGCAAGGCCGAAAGTGTCAAAGAGACTCCCGACTGTGTTCAGGGAGTCGGACCTCGGGCATTATTTCCGCCAAACGGCCATATTCGCCTCCCCGGAAATCCTTCCAGACCCGGACTCATTCATAGAAAAATACAAGTCTTCCCGACCGCGGGGCTACAGGCCCGAGGCAGACCGTCTGCTGTCCGAAATGTACCTGCTGTCGGCAGAGCCGGACAAATTTGCCGTGTGGCTATATGAAAAAAGACTCCGGAGAGCAATAACAGCAACATTGTATGGCACTGGAATGCGGCGCGCTGAGCTCGTATCCCTGAATAAGGCAGATGTCGATTTCCGGCGCCGCATTGTCAAGGTGAAAGGCAAAGGGGACAAAATGAGAGAAATTCCTCTCACCGGTTCTTTGTCTGAAGAAATTTTATTATATTTACAGGCAGTTGAGATGATTTGCGGGAGCAAAGCCTGCGGTGAAGCACTTTTCGTCACAGCCAAGGGACAGAGACTGTACCCCGAATTCGTGGACAGGGCTGTAAAGGCGGAACTGACGGAAGCCGGAGGATTCAGCGGGAAGAAGTCGCCGCATGTCCTGAGACATACGCTTGCAACGGAACTTCTGGATGACGGGACAGACCTTTATTCCATCAAGGAACTTCTCGGACATTCTTCGCTGGCAGCCACACAGGTCTACACCCACAACACCATCGAAAAACTCAAGAAAGTTTATCAAACCGCCCATCCGAGGGCTAAAAATGGAGGTAAAAATGGAGATTAGAGTACAATCCATCAAGTTCGATGCAGGTCAGCAACTTCTGGACTTCGTAGAAAAAAAACTTTCCAGACTTCCTAAGTTCTATGACGAAATCACAAGCATTGATGTCGTCCTGTCTCTTCTTCCTGAGCATCAGAACAAAAATGTGAAAGTGCATGTGAGGATTCCCGGCAATGACCTTGTGGTCGAAAGGAACGCAAAGACTTTTGAAGACGCCGTAGTCGACTGCGCGGACATTCTCAAGGACAAGCTCGTAAGGGTAAAGGAGAAAAAAGTCGAGTAATCTTCAGTCAAATACACATCGGAATAGTGAAGAGGGTGACTCAAAGGGGGTATTTGAATCCTTCCTTCGGGTCACCCCTTATCGTATCCGGCAGCCTCTGCAGTCACGGGGTCAGATGAGGTCTGCGCAGCGGATTCCGTCAAGGGCGGAAGACACGATGCCTCCGGAATATCCGGCGCCTTCGCCGCACGGATACAGCCCCTTGACTTGAGTATGCTCGAGAGTCACGGGGTCCCGTGGAATCCTCACCGGAGAAGAAGTGCGTGACTCCACGCCCAGAAGCAGGGCCTCATTGGTATAATATCCCTTCATCTTCCTGTTGCCGATTTCAGGGAACGCATATTTCAGCCTCAGGGACACATTCTCCGGAAGCAGTTCATGCAAAGGGGCCGATACCGCGCCTGGATGATAGGATGTCGCAGGAAGGGAGTGCGACTCGACGCGGCGGCAGAAATCCATCATCCTCTGCGCCGGAGCCTTTATAGAGCCTGAAAAGTCATACATCCGCTTTTCGACATCCATCTGGAAATGCAGCAGCGCCAGGGGACCGAACCTGGAATATTCCGGTACATCCTCAGGCTCCACGGAGACAACCACTCCGGCATTGGCCCATTTTGAATTTCTGGCAGAATTGGACATGCCGTTGAGGACCGTCTCACCCGGGCCGGTAGCAGAAGGCACCAGTATTCCTCCGGGACACATGCAGAAGGAAAACACCCCCCTGTCTTCAATCCGGGTGACGAAAGAGTATTCTGCCGCAGGCATGAACGGCTGGTATTTCCCGTGGTACTGTATCCTGTTGATGAGTGACTGCGGATGTTCCGCCCTGACCCCCAGGGCAAACCCCTTGGCCTGTAGTTCCCAGCCTTTTTCAGCAAATAGCCGGTAAATGTCCCTGGCGGAATGTCCCGTGGCAAGAATCACTTTCCGGGCAGAATATACCGTTTCCTGCCCCTCCGGAGATGAAACGGCCACATCAAAGCTGCCGTCCTTCCTCTTGCGGATGTCTGTCACCCTGGACCCGAAATGGTATTCTCCCCCGTGCGATACTATGCAGTTCCGGATATTCTCCACAATTGCCGGCAGCCTGTCGCTTCCGATGTGCGGGTGGGCGTCAATCAGGACTGAGGGGTCGGCCCCGAAAGCAACAAACTGATGCAGCACTTCCCTGATGTCCCCGCGCTTCGATGACCTCGTGAACAGTTTGCCGTCAGAAAATGTGCCTGCGCCGCCCTCACCGAAGCAATAGTTGGAATCAGGATTGACCCTGCCCTCCCTTGAAAGCATTGCCATATCCGCCTTTCTTGCATGCACATCCTTGCCCCTCTCCAGTATGACAGGCCTGAGGCCGCGCATGAGCAGATGCAGGGCGGCAAACATGCCGGCAGGACCGGCCCCGACAATTATCACAGGCTCGGCTGATGACACATCCCTGTACTCCGGCACCGAATAGGACAGGATTTCTTCTCCCGACCTGTAGGCCTCGACCCTGTATCGGTACAGAATCTCACCTCTCGCATCTATGGACCGGCGCACAATCCTCCAGCCTGACACAGCCTTGGGAGCGACACCCATGGCCCTTGCAGCGGCGGCAACAATCTGCTCCGCCGACGGTTCCTGCCCGAGCGGACACGCAATTTCTATCTCTTTCATTGTTCAGACCTTGTGGAAATCCGCCATCCTTGACACAGGGGCAACGTCAAGCGATGTCCTTTCTCCGTTCAGATAATGGAAATATCCGGCAATCGCAATCATTGCGGCATTGTCAGTAGTGAATTTGAATTCCGGAAGATATGTCTTCCATCCCCTCTTCCTGCCCTCCTCCGTGACAGCATTCCTGAGCCCGCTGTTGGCAGACACGCCTCCCCCTATGGCGATTTCCCTGATTCCTGTCTGCCGGGCCGCCTTGACAAGCTTGTCCATGAGGATTTCAATCAGGGCATTCTGGAAACTGGCACATATGTCCTCCTTGTTTTTCTCCATGAATTCAGGGTCAAGGGCCATCTGGTCCCGCACAAAATACAGGAGGGATGTCTTGATGCCGCTGAAGCTGTAGTCAAGCCCGGGCACATGGGGTTTTGCAAAATGGAACCTGTGAGGGTCTCCCAGCCTGGCGAGTCTGTCGACCACCGGACCGCCAGGATAGCCGAGCCCCATCATCTTGGAACATTTGTCGAAGGCCTCCCCGACCGCATCGTCGACGGTCTGGCCGAGTATCTCAAAGTCAAGCGGACCGTTGACCCTGACTATCTGGGAATTTCCTCCAGACACAAGCAGGCAGAGATAAGGGAAGGATGGATGCACATTCTCCTTGTCAAACTGCTTTATGAAGCATGCGAGCACATGCCCCTGAAGATGATTTACTTCGACCAGAGGCTTGTCAAGGGCTATGGCCAGCCCCTTGGCGAAGGATGTCCCGACAAGCAGTGAGCCCAGAAGCCCGGGGCCCCTCGTAAAGGCAATGGCAGTGATGTCCTCCGCCCTGATGCCTGCCCTGTCTATGGCCTGGCTTACGACAGGAACGATGTTGAGCTGATGCGCCCTGGAGGCAAGTTCGGGAATTACTCCGCCGTATGCCTTATGGACATCCTGGCTTGCAAGTACATTTGACAGAAGATATCCGTCCCTGATGACAGCTGCCGACGTGTCGTCGCACGAAGATTCTATACCGAGAATAATATCCATAAAATCACTGTATCAAAACTTGAGGAAAGGCAAAAATACGACTTTTTTTATTATTTTTGCTTGTTTGAATGATTGACACACTGATTAATTGATGCTGGGGATACGGTAAGGAAAATATTGAAAATACTGTGGCTGGCCGCAGTGGCCCTGACAGCCGTCATTCTTGCCGGGATTCTCGCCATACAGACTCCCGGAGTACAGACATATCTATCCAGACAGGCAATTGAAAAAATCTCATCCGCAGCCGATGCGGATATAAAGTTTGACAAAATCCACATCAAGCCTTTCAATGCCCTTGTAATCAAAAATATAGCCATCATTGACCGTAATCCTTGCGACAGTACGGCGGCAGATACGCTGTTCGCCGCAGAATATGTCATAGCAAGATTCACCCTCAAGGGACTCGGCAGACGGGAGGGGCTGCACATAGGCAGGACATACCTCAGGAATGCAGAGATGAGCCTCGTGATTGAAGAAGACGGCACCAACCTCCAGCGCATGTTCGGGATAGACAAGAACAGGGAGAAGAAGCCGCAGGACAGGAATATCTTCGACATCCGCAGGGTGGACATAAACGGCATGGAATTCAGGATGCAGAATTTCAGGAAAGAAGACAAGGCCCGCCATGAGGGGACCATTGACTGGAATGACCTTGAAGTCACCGGCATAAATCTCGGCGCCAGAAATCTGAAACTGAGCGGAGGGATAATGTCCGGAAGGGTCGACTACATGTCTTTCCGGGAAAAGAGCGGCTACGCATGCAATTCCATTTCCGGAAAGGCAAGGGTCGGGAACGGGCGGACAATAGTCGAGGATCTCGAAATCAACGACCTGTGGTCCGATGTCCGGCTTTCTTCTTTTGTCATGTCATACGGCAGCTCCGCGGACTTCAAGGATTTCGTCGGGAAAGTCAGGCTTGACGCAAGCATTTCCGGAGGCAGGCTCGGCATGCAGTCGCTGGCATTTTTTGTACCGGGACTGTCAGGCAACATGTTCAGCGCAGACATACGCGGGAACATTTCCGGCACTGTCAGCAGCCTGTCCCTTGCAGACCTGACGGTCGACGGAGGAAAAGACAAGATTTCAGGCACCTTCAGCGGCATGGTCACCGGCCTTCCCGAAACGGACAAAATGTATCTGGACCTCAAGATGGACGGCCTCGGATTCAGCACGGACGGGCTGCATGACTTCATCAGGAACTGGGGACACGGAAATGCGCCGGACATCCGGAGATACGCAAAAGGAGAAACATTCACCCTGGACGGGAGGGCCCGGGGGACATTGGGACGGCTGAAGATATCGGCGGGCATCAATTCAGGAATAGGCAGCATATATGCAGACATCAACATGACCGGCCTCACTTCCCGCACACAATCCATCAGAATCGGCGGAAATCTGAAGACAGAAGATTTCGACATTGGCAAAGCCATGGGATACAATGCAATACGCCAATGCACAATGAATGCGAGGCTTCATGCTGACCTGGGCAACAGGGACGGGTCACCTGAGCTGGCCATTGATTCGCTCTTCATCAGCAGACTGAACATCAATGACTATGACTACTCCAAGATAGCCGCTGCCGGCACCGTCGCCAAGGAAACATTCAACGGCAAGATTATCTGCAGCGACCCGAATCTCAACTTTATGTTCCAGGGGATGTTCAACCTGTCGAGAAAGACAAGCAATGCACTGTACAAGTTCTACATGCATGTCGGGTATGCCGACCTCCATGCCATGAACATTGACAGACGGGGCATATCAAGGGTGAGCTTCCGCACCACAGCCAACTTCAATCTTCTGAAGAAAAGCGGGGCCCTCATAGGAGACATCGACATTGCGGAACTGGTCCTTGAGAACAGCATGGGAAAATACGACATAGGGGAAATATCCATAAACTCATATTCAGGCAATGACATAAACAGGATGTCATTCCTGTCTGAATTTGCCGAAGGCAACTTCACCGGCACGGCGCCGGTGACAAAATTCATCAGGGATTTCAAGTCCGTCACCCTGAAGAAAGAACTCCCGGCAATGTTCAGGGACACCTCAATGACATGGGACAATGAAAGATACAGGTTATCGGTCAAGACATTCAATTCAATGGACCTGATGTCTTTCCTCGCCCCCGGAGTATATATAGACGACAGCACTTCCCTCACCGCGCGCATTGACTCCTCCGGCACATTCAGCGCCCGGCTCCAATCCCCGAGACTGGCATTCAAGGAACATTATGTCAAGGACCTCACACTGGAAATGGACAATGCGGGGGAGAACCTCAGCGGCAAGGTCAACAGCGGAAGCATAAAACTGGCGACGCTGTCCCTCAACAACAGCCTCATGGAATTCTTTGCCGACGACAACCATGTCGGGTTAGGCTTTTCATACGACAACCGCAGCACGCTGACCAACAGAGGGGAATTCTTTGCTCTTGCAGATGTCTCAAGAGATGCCGGGGAAGAGATGGGGATTGAAGTAAACATCCTGCCTACAAGCATTTATCTCAATGACAGAGAATGGAATATCCGTCCGTCCAAGTTCAGTGTCAAGGGCAGGGACATCGATGTCGACATCCTGGAATTCACCAGCGGGGACCAGACGGTCAGAGTATCGGGAAAGACATCGGAGAAAACCGGAAGCCGGCTTACGGTGGCTCTGGACAGATTTGACATTTCGGTTGTCAACCCGCTCATGAAAAAGGACATGGCCTTCAGCGGCGCCGTCACAGGCACGGCCGACATACTGACACCCTACAGCAGCCTCGGACTGGACATGAATTTCCTGTGCGATTCCATGACAGCCGCAGGCTCAGGCCTCGGGACAGTGATGCTGTCCGGCCGGCTTGACGGAACCGGCGGCGGGAAAAGGCTTGACCTGAATCTTTCCAACGACATCTCAGGCAAGAGAACCTTCAGCATCGGAGGCAATTATGCCATCAGGTCCCGAAAGGCAGATTTCGGCATAACCCTCGACAGATTCGACATCTCATGCATGAAGCCTCTCCTGTCAGATGTCATAAGCGACATGGACGGACATATATCGGGAAGATTCTCGGCCAGAGGGCCGGTTGACAGGCTGGCCGTCAGAAGCGAAAATGCGGGATTCGAAAATGCGGGACTGACTGTGGGCTTCACAAATGTCAGGTATCTGCTCAACGGCGGCTTCAGGCTGGATGAGACCGGGGTTTATTTTGACAATGTGAACATTGAAGACGGGAAAGACGGGCGAGGCATGCTTTCCGGGAGCATCAGCTACGACCATTTCAAGGACATAAGGTTCAATGCCAGGGCGAATGTCATCAACATCGCGGCCATCGACCTCGCAGAAAATGAATCGGAACAGTTCTACGGAAATGTTTCCGCAACAGGCTCAGTGGAATTTTCCGGGCCGATGAAGTCTCTCCTTCTCACGGTAAATGCGGCGACATCCGGAGACGGGCAGTTCCACATCCCTCTTTCATCCGGAGGCAATGCCACAGGAAGCAATCTTCTGACATACAAGGAACCTGTGGTCATAAAAAAGATTGACCCGTATGAAACAATGATTGCGAGAATGAAGGAGCAGGAGACGAAGGAAAGCGACTTCAGGATGAAGCTCCGCGTGGCTGTCACCCAGGGCACGGAAGCCTTCATTGAAATCGACAAGGCAACGGGCAATCTCCTGTCAGGACGCGGCAACGGTGTGATTGAGATAGAACTCCAGCCGAAAAAGGACATATTCAACATCACCGGAGACTATACCATCGCCTCCGGCAACTACCGGTTCGTGGCTCTCGGATTCGCATCCAGGGACTTTACGATCCAGGACGGAAGTTCCGTGAAATTCAACGGGGACATAATGGAAAGCACGCTGGACATCGATGCGCTATACACGACAAAGGCATCGCTGTCCACTCTCATAGCGGACACGACTTCCGTATCCAACAGGAGGACCGTCGAGTGCGGGATATCAATCACGGACAAGCTGAGCAACCCGAGGCTGGGATTCTCCATTGCCGTCCCGGACCTTGACCCTACGGTGCAGTCAAGGGTGGAAAGCGCGCTCAGCACAGAAGACAAGGTCCAGAAACAGTTCCTGTCCCTGATTATTTCCAACAGCTTCCTGCCTGACGAGCAGTCAGGAATCGTCAACAACAGTTCCATGCTGTACTCCAATGTCACCGACATCATGACCAATCAGCTGAACAATATTTTCCAGAAGCTGAACATCCCCCTTGACCTCGGACTGAACTATCAGCCGAACGAAAAAGGCAACGACATTTTCGATGTGGCCGTATCGACACAACTTTTCAACAACAGGGTGATTGTAAACGGGAACATCGGGAACAGGCAATACAATTCCGGCAGCTCCGGCAGTGATGTCGTGGGCGACCTTGACATCGAGATAAAGCTCACCCGGTCAGGGGCATTGAGGCTCACGCTTTTCTCGCACTCGGCCGATGAATACACCAATTATCTTGACAATTCCCAGAGAAACGGCATCGGCATCGCATGGCAGAAGGAATTCGACAGGTTCGACACATTTGTCCGCAATATATTCAAAAAAAGAGAAGAACGGGAAGAAGAGGAGCGGAGGGCCCTCGTAGAGCGACGGAACATGGAACGGAATGTCATAATAATCGGACCGGATGACAGAAAGGCGGACAAGAGAGAAAGACAGAAAGCCACAAGACGCAAGGAAAAGAAAACAGGATATGACTGAAAACGACATAAATCAGAAACGGGGCAAAGGCAGCCTCTGGCTTATACCGTCCCCCCTCGGGGAAAATGCTCCGGAAGAAGTGATTCCGGAACCGGTGCTCCAGTCGCTCCGGCATTTCACGACATTTGTAGTCGAAGAGGTGAGGACGGCAAGAAGATACCTGTCAAGAGCAGGGCTGAAAGGGAAAATCCAGGAGCTCCGATTCCATGAACTCAATGAGCATACAGGGCGGGAACAGATAGAGAGTTACCTGGAGCTGTTCAACGACGGCAACGATGTGGCGCTGATTTCAGAAGCCGGGCTCCCGGCAGTGGCGGACCCCGGGGCGCAGCTCGTGGCACTTGCCCACAGCCATGGCATCAGAGTGATTCCTGCCGTAGGGCCGTCGTCTCTCATGCTCGCGCTCATGGCGTCAGGCCTCAACGGGCAGTCATTCGCCTTCTGCGGATATCTCCCGGCTAAAAGCGAGGAAAGGAAAAACAGGATCAGGGCCATAGAGAAACTGTCCGCCTCCTCCGGGCAGTCGCAGATATTCATCGAGACCCCGTACAGGAACGGGCAGATGCTTGCGGACATCATCTCGGTATGCAGGCCGGACACCAGGCTCTGCATTGCAGCAGACATCACGCTCCCCGATGAATTTATCCGCACAATGACAATATCGGAATGGAAAAAGGAAAAGCCGGAAATCGGCAAGAGGCCATGCGTCTTCATACTCCACGCCTGACTTCATACTCCGGAAATCAATGATATTTTTATGTTTGACCATACCATACCACAAGGCACAGGCGGCGTCAGCGCCACCGGCTGTTCCAATGGCATACTTGAACTTGAAGGAATGGAATTCCATGCATGCCACGGCTGTCTGCCGTATGAAAAGGAAGTTCCCAACCTGTTCACGGTGGATTTCAGGGCGGAGCTGGACATGAAAGATGCCGCGGCAAGCGACAATCTGCAGGATGCGCTTGACTACGGGCTCGTATACAATGTCATCAGGCGTGAGATGGAAATCCATTCCGACCTGCTTGAGCATCTTGCGGGAAGAATCGTCAGAGCCATTGCGGAAACATTTCCGCAGGTCTGCCGCTTTTCAGTAAGAGTTTCCAAAAGACGGCCCCCTGTCGACGGCATCGCGGCGTGGTCAAGAGTCACACTTCACCACAATACACTCTGATTCAATGTGGGGGCATGTCTGCCGGGACAATAAAGAGAAAGAAAAAGAGAAATAAAAAGACAGGCAAGGAAAGGGGAAGGACAAGAATAAAGACAAAGATAAGACAGGGACTAGAATAAGACAGGCAAGGAAAGAATAAGGACAAGAATAAGATTAAGAATAAGGATAAGGACCAGGACATGCGGATGAAGAAAAAAATGGCTTTCGTCACCCTCGGCTGCAAACTGAATTATGCCGAGACCTCAACATACGAACGGGAGCTGCTGAAAGAAGGCATTGAAGCGGTGCCATGGGAAGAGAAAGCAGACATATATCTCGTGAACACATGCACAGTGACCGAGCATTCTGACAAAAAATGCAGGAACATAATAAGGAAACTGCACCGGGTATCCCCGGAGGCGGCCATATTCGTCACCGGATGCTATGCCCAGCTCAAAAAAGATGAAATCAGAAAAATCGAAGGCGTTGCCGCCGTATTCGGGGCCGGAGAGAAACTTCGGGTAGTACCGGAAATATCGGCATATCTGAAATCCGGAGACACTGCAGGCAACCCCTCAGTGATATCCGGAGAAAGCAGACCTTCAGATGCATGCACCGGCTGCTCCTCTGACTTTCTCCCCGCATATTCTTCGGGAGAAAGGACGAGGTCATTTCTGAAAGTCCAGGACGGATGCGACTATTTCTGCGCATATTGCACCGTACCCTACGCCAGAGGACGCAGCCGCAACATCCCGATCAGTGACATTGTCCGGCAGGCAGAAGAGATAGCATCCGGAGGCATCAGGGAAATCGTGCTGACCGGCGTGAACACAGGAGACTTCGGCAAATCCACCGGCGAAAGTTTCCTTGACCTTGTCAAGGCCCTGAATGAAGTCAGCGGCATTGAACGGTACAGGATTTCTTCCATAGAACCCAACCTCCTGACCGACAGCATCGTGGACTGGATTGCATCAGGGACGAAATTTCTTCCGCATTTCCATATTCCCCTCCAGTCCGGCTCCGACACAATCCTCAAGGCAATGGGAAGAAGATACGACACTGCATTCTTTGCCCGCAAGCTGGATTACATAAGGCAGGCGATGGAACATCCCGGAGGACCGAAAGTATTTTTCGGCATAGATGTCATCGTCGGATTCCCGGGAGAAACCGACACTCTTTTCAGGGAGACATATGATTTCCTCAAAGAGAGGGCAAAGCCTGCGTTCATCCACATTTTCCCATATTCGAGAAGAACAGGAACACCGGCGGCGGCACGCAAGGACCAGGTCCGGGATTCGGTAAAAACCGAAAGAGTCAGAATCCTTGAGGACCTGTGCGCCGGACTCCATTCGGAATTCGTGGAATCAAACAGGGGCATCCGGGAGAAAGTCCTGTTCGAAAGCACCGACAGAGACGGAATGATGTCGGGATATACCGGCAACTATATCCGGATTGAACGGCCGTACGACCCAGGACTGGTAGGAAAGACCGTCCCGGTGACTATCTGAGCCACGGAGCGGATGACGGGACACGAAGATATACCATCATTGGACAGGAAGATATACCATCACAAGTATTCATACCAAGGCATGGAGACAAGACTGACATTTTTAGGAACGGGCACATCACAGGGGGTTCCGATGATAGGATGCGGATGCGAAGTATGCCGGTCCGGCGACCCCAGGGACAAACGCCTCAGGGCATCGGCATTCGTACAGTACAGGGGACTGGACATCCTTGTGGACGCCGGACCGGACTTCAGGCAGCAGATGCTCAGGGCAGGGATTAGTCATCTGGATGCCATTCTGCTGACACACAACCACAAGGACCACACAGGTGGGCTTGATGACGTGCGAGCCTTCAACTATATAGAAAGGGCTCCGATCAAAATCTACTGCGAAAAATATGTCGAGGACTCCCTGCGGATGGAATATTCATATGCCTTTGCCGAAAAAAGATATCCGGGTGTTCCTGAATGGCAGATTACAAACATTGAAAATCGCCCGTTCTCCGTTTCAGAGAATGTGCCAGAATTTATGCTGATGTGGAAAGACGGCAAAGGCTATGAGAAGGTCAGGGTCACTCCTGAATTCTGGGCTTCAGAAAGAGCAAAAAGAAAGAGGCGGGACAGCACTACGGCCGGTCTGCCGGACATCACTCCGGGACAGGCAGAAATAATTCCGATAAGAGGCAGGCACTATATGCTTCCCGTCCTGGGCTACCGTTTCGGCAAGATCGCATATCTGACTGACATGAACAGCATTCCGGACGAGGAATTCGACAAGCTGCACGGGCTGGAGCATTTCATCATCAACTGCGTCCGGAGGGGACGCCATCTGTCCCATTTCTCCCTTGAGGAAGCCATTGGGGTCTCCCGGAGAGTCGGGGCCCCGCACACATGGCTGACTCATCTGTCCCATCAGCTGCCGCGCCATTCAGAACTGTGTTCGGAACTGCCTCCTGAAATCCGGCCAGCGTATGACGGACTTGTGATTGAAGCCTGATTCTGTATGACCGGCGCCTGATTCAGACAATATACGGAGGAACGGCACCTTCGTCAATCATGTCGCGCAATTCATCCAGATATGTCTTGTCGGGCGATGAAACCGGGTTCCCGAAACGGGCATTTATGTCATTGAGTGTATATGAGCCTCCCTTCTCCTCCAGAATATAAGACGATATCTCTTCCCTGAGTAATCTCGCTGCCGGCTTCCGGGCTTCCTTGCAGCCGCCGCTGTTGCCGTCAGTGCTGCCAGTACCGCTGTTGCCGCCAGCGCTGTCAGTGCCGCTGTTGTTGCCGCCGTGATGAAGGTCCCGGTGTCTCCTGCGGCAGATGTCGCAGGTTCCGCAGTCCTCTGATTCAGTCTGCCCGAAATACGAAAGCAGAAACCGGCTGCGGCATGTTTCCGTCTCTTCGACATATTTCACCATTGTCTCCATACGCCCGACATATGTGGATTTGAGACGGTCATGCCTCTCGGGTGTCAGCCGGACATTCTTCGGCATCAGCCTGTCCTCATTGAGATATATGACGGTGGTATGGTCCCCGGGGATATATTTTATGAGATGCTCGAGAGACATTCTGTAGAGGAGCTGACGGAGTTCCGGGACAGAAGTGCCGGTCCTGTCCGCGACATACTGCTCGTCGACAGGCACCGGAAAAGAAAAGAGTCCGGTATACCTGCGCATGAGGACTTCGGCGACTGCAGCCATCTTTTTCTCCGGCAACGGCATGTCATACAAGGCCGTGCGAGGGACAATGAACATCACTTTCGTCTGGACGTCGACATCCTCCATGACCGTCCAGTGCCCTTCTCTCTCTATATATTTTATGGCATACCATGCCGAGGAACGGTTCAGTCCGTAGCGGATGCAGAACTCATGGAGGTCGAACTTCAGCTGCATGCCCTTGCCGACATCATACGGAATCCCGTACATCATGTGCACCTTGTGGTATATGTCCTCCACATATTCAAGCGTCGGGAATGACACGGAAGCCGTCTGCCTGAGCCGTCGGACATCACCGCTGTTCCACAGCAGGACAGCATACGACCGTTTACCGTCCCTGCCGGCCCTGCCCGCCTCCTGGAAATATGCCTCAGGCGAATCCGGAACATCAAAGTGTACCACGAATCTCACGTCCGGCTTGTCTATTCCCATGCCGAATGCATTGGTACAGACCATCACCCTTATGGTTCCGGACTTCCACTGCTCCTGTCTTTCCGTCCGGGAAAGAGTGCCGAGCCCGGCGTGATAAAAGGACGCAGATACGCCGTTTGACTTCAGGAACGCAGCTATTTCCTCGCATTTCCTGCGGTTGCGCATGTACACGATTCCCGTTCCCGGGACGGCACCGCATATATTCAGAAGCTGCCCGAGCTTGTCCTCGGTATGCCTTACGACATATGAGAGGTTCGGCCTTTCGAAGCCGCTTTTCAGGAGCAGCTTTTCCCTGAAGCACAGTTTTTCCATTATGTCTTCCGCAACCTGCGGCGTCGCAGTGGCGGTAAGGGCAATCACGGGAGCCTCGGGCAGGATTTTCCGGAGTTCCCCGATTTTCAGATAGTCCGGACGGAAGTCATAGCCCCACTGGGATATACAGTGCGCCTCGTCAACCACTATATAGCTGACATCCATATCCTTGACATAACTCCGGAAAAGTTCTGTCCCCAGGCGTTCCGGAGACAGGTATAGAAACTTGAAATCCCCGTAGACGGCATTGTTCAGCGCAAGCTCGATTTCCCTCCTGGTCATTCCGAGATAGACTGCGAGCGCCTTGATGCCCCTGTCGGAAAGATTCTGCACCTGGTCCTTCATCAGGGCAATCAGAGGCGTGACCACAAGGGCAATCCCCGGCTTCATCAGAGCCGGCACCTGAAAGCACACGGACTTCCCCCCTCCAGTCGGAAGAATGGCAAGCACATCCTTTCCGTCCAATGCCGCGCCGACTATGTCCTCCTGCATCGGCCGGAACGACGGATAGCCCCAATATTCACGGAGGACATCAGCCGGAGCAATATCCCCGGAGACATCAGCCGGCTCCGGCATCCCGGAATCTGCCGCAGAATCAGGTATCCCAGCGCCAACCGCAGAATCAGGCACCTCAAACACAACTGCAGGCTCAGGCACCTCAAACCCAGCCGCAGGCTCAGGCATCCCAGGGTCTGCCCCAGACATGACCTTCTCCTTAACATCGGTCTGTTTCATCTGGCTGTCAGCACATTCACTCATCTCTTTCTCATTTGTCTCAGGCCGTCCGGCATTGGCACATTTTGTGCAGTAAAAATTTTCTTGGACAGGCGGATGCATATATCATCCCGCCGCAGTCCCCGGCAGCGAACAAATGTAAAATTATATTTGAACGATTGCAAAAATACTTTAATTTTGCATCGCATTCCGGAAAGAACCGGAGGACCGTCCGGAAATTCCGAAAATGCTCCAGGCCATGAAATTATAAACCTTAATATAATTTTGGAATTATGAGTAAAATCGATTTGACCAAGTACGGCATCACAGATGTCAAGGAAATTCTCCACAACCCGTCTTACGAAGTACTCTTCCAGGAAGAGACAAAGGAAGGACTCGAGGGTTACGAGAAAGGCCAGGTTACTGAACTCGGCGCCGTCAATGTAATGACAGGCATCTACACAGGACGCTCTCCTAAAGACAAATTCTTTGTTTACAACGAAGCCAGCAAGGACACCGTATGGTGGACTTCAGACGCATACAAGAATGACAACAAGCCTTGCTCAGAGGAAGCCTGGGCTGACCTCAAGGCAAAGGCAGTGAAGCAGCTTTCAGGCAAAAGACTTTTCGTGATGGATACTTTCTGCGGAGCAAACCCTGCTACCCGCCTCAAAGTCCGCTTCATCATGGAAGT
>JADIMJ010000075.1 GCA_017694835.1 Candidatus Cryptobacteroides gallistercoris | reverse complement strand
AGACACACACGATTTAACCATCATCAAACTGAAAAATATGGACAAAAGAGTAGTTATAACCGGTATGGGGGCGATAACACCGGTAGGAAACAGCGTTGCGGAACTTTGGGACAGCCTTGTCAACGGAGTCTGCGGTGTCGGGCTCATCACTGAATTCCCGACAGATGACCTTCCTGCAAAAGTCGCAGGTGAAGTCAAGAATTTCAACCCTGCCGACTACGGCATCGAGCCGGCTTTCGCCAGAAAACAGGACAAATTCTCCGTCTTTGCAGTTGCCGCCGCATCCGAGGCAATCAAACAGTCAGGACTCGTGGCTTCCGACGGAGAGGACGGCAACATTGACCCGATGAGATTCGGAGTGTATGTAGGTTCCGGAATCGGCGGATTCAGCACACAGTACATGGAAAGCGAGAAAATGATCAAAGACGGGCCGAAATGGATTTCGCCTCTCTTCATCCCGACAATGATAGCCAACATGGCCGCCGGCAACATTGCCATCAGATACAATCTCTGCGGTCCTTGCATTCCTGTAGTGACAGCATGTGCAACATCTACACACACGGTCGGCGAGGCATACAGGGCAATCCGCCACGGCTATGCAGATGCAATCATAGCCGGAGGATCCGAGGCCGCCACAATTCCGCTCGGCATCGCCGGATTCGCCAATGCCAAGGCTCTCTCACGCTCCGAGGACCCGAACTATGCATCCCTCCCGTTCAACGCAAACAGAGGAGGATTCGTCATGGGAGAAGGAGCCGCCATGCTTGTTCTTGAGGAATATGAACACGCAAAGGCAAGAGGGGCCAAAATCATCGCAGAAATCTGCGGATACGGCAACACCTGCGACGCATACCATATGACAGCACCGAGGACAGACTGCAAGACCCAGGCAGCCGCAGTAAAGATGGCCCTTGACGAGGCCGGATACAATCCGTCCGATGTGCTCCACATCAACGCGCACGGGACGGGGACATCCCTCAACGACTCGCTCGAGACCAAGACTTTCAAGCTTGCCCTCGGGGACGACGCATACAAGGCCCACATCTGTTCGACAAAGTCAATGACAGGACACATGCTCGGGGCCACCGGAGCAGTCGAGGCCATAGCGGCAGTACTCGCACTCACGACAGGCAT
Source organism: Candidatus Cryptobacteroides gallistercoris (assembly GCA_017694835.1). Lineage (GTDB taxonomy): Bacteria > Bacteroidota > Bacteroidia > Bacteroidales > UBA932 > Cryptobacteroides > Cryptobacteroides gallistercoris. Next base: position 33,406 of record JADIMJ010000075.1, on the reverse strand, counting down.
CGTGCCTCCTACAATACATCTCGATGCACCTGACCCTGAATGTGACCTCAACTACACTCCTAACAAGGCCGTGAAGGCAGACATCACTCTGGCAATCTCGGATTCGCTCGGCTTCGGAGGACACAACGGCTGTGTAGCATTCAGAAAAGTCGAATAGTTCCCTGCAACTGCCCGAACCTTACAATCAATTACTGAAACCTGATACCAAAACGCACAATCAAAATGAACAGAGAAGAACTTAAAGAATACCTGCCGCATCGCGAGCCGATGCTTCTGGTCGATGAGATCGAGATAGATTCTGAAGGTGTCGCACACGCAAAATACAGAATCAGAGAAGATGAATTCTTCTGCAGGGGACATTTCCCGGGCAATCCCATCGTACCTGGGGTAATACAATGCGAAATCATGGCCCAGAGCTGTGCCCTTCTTGTCAAGGACGAGCTCAAAGGACGCACGACACTCTACAGCGGCATAGACAATGTCCGCTTCAAGAACATTGTCCGCCCGGGAGACCTTTGCGAGATTACAGCCAGACTGACAGACAGAAGGGGACTTCTCTTCTTCACTGAAGCCTCCCTTAAAGTCAACGGGAAACTCTGCTGCAAAGGCAACCTCTCTTTCGCACTTGTCGAGACCAAGAAAGAGAATGAATAATCCGGTCTGCATCCGTCACTGACGGCAGGCATGAATGAAAAGGAAACGGCTTCCGCCCTGAATATGACTCAATGTCACCAGAGCGGAAGCCGTCTTCTTTATATATTTACCATAGTATACCTATTCCTCGACTTCACATCCGCTGAAATAAAAATCAGAAGCTGATTTTTCAGGACTGAAGCAATAGTATGTCATCTCCGCCTCGGAGCAGACATTCCCTTCATACAGAATCTTTGCCGAGACAAAGGCAAAATTACGCTTGATTTCCCTGATATGCGCCCGGACCTCTATCCTTATGCCTGGGCCTGTCGGCACCGGCTTCCTGTATTTGATCTCCAGATTGGTCGTCATGCCAGCACACTGAAGCTTCCTGGCCATCACCCAGGCGGCAATCTCATCCATGAGAGTTGCCTGGATACCGCCGTGGAGAGTATGGAGCCAGCCCTGATAATCATCTGACGGATTCCAGAATGACACTATCTCATCCCCGTCCTCATAGAATTCCATCTTCAGTCCGTATCTGTTGGTCGGGGCACATCCGAAGCAATTGTAGCCGTCCTTTACAAGGCCGAGCCACGGGTTTATGATTTTCTTCATTTATGTATATTTTCAAAACACAGACAAATATAGCCATTTACTCGTGGCATTCCATACGCCTGACGGCAAGTTCCTCATACTTTGTGCCTGGCCTTCCGTAATTGGCATAGGGCCAGATTGAAATACCGCCTCGCGGGGTGAAATATCCGGTGACTTCAATGTACTTGGGCTCCATCAGGCGGACGAGGTCCTTCATGATTGTGTTGACGCAGTCCTCATGGAAATCCCCGTGGTTGCGGAAACTGAAAAGATACAGCTTGAGGCTCTTGCTCTCGACCATCCTGTCGCCGGGGATATAGCTGATCCTGATTTCAGCGAAATCAGGCTGGCCGGTTATAGGGCAGAGGCTTGTGAATTCGGGGCAGTTGAACCTGACCCAATAGTCATTGTCCTTATGCCTGTTTTCAAATGTCTCCAGGACTTCCGGAGCATAATCATCCCTGTAGACTGTCTTCTTTCCGAGGGATTTCAGTCCTTCATTTTCTCTATTTTCCATTTCTGCAATCTTCAAGTCAATTAATCTCAATGTCTTTCAGTCAGATATCTTTCCTGACATCTTCCGGGACAGATATTTCTCAAGTCCGGCACGGCGCAGAGTGCAGGCCGGGCAATGTCCGCATCCGTCGCCGGGAATCCCGTTGTAGCATGTCAGAGTCCCGTTTCTGATTATGTCCATCACCCCAAGGCTGTCGGCGAGTGCCCATGTCTCCGCCTTGTCCAGCCACATGAGAGGCGTATGGATGACAAACTGTTCGTCCATGGCCAGATTCAGGGTGACATTCAGGGAACGGATGAAAGAATCCCGGCAGTCCGGATAGCCGCTGAAATCAGTCTCGGACACACCTGTAACGATGTTCATTATACCGTGCTCACGGGCGCACACGGCCGCTATGCTCAGGAAGAAAAGGTTCCTCCCCGGGACGAAAGTATTCGGGAAAGTCCCTTCCGGCTTTTCCTCGTCCATGACTACTGAAGTATCAGTCAATGAATTGGAACCGAGGCTACCTATCAGGGGGATATCCATAAGATGGAAATCCACCCCGGCCTTCTCCGCCAGCCTGCGGGCCATCTCTGTTTCCAGTGCATGGCGCTGGCCATAGGAAAATGTGACCGTATGTACCTCCTTGAAATGCTTCAGCGCCCAGAACAGGCATGTAGAGGAATCCTGACCTCCGCTGAATACCACGAGAGCCTTGTTTTTGTCAAGCATGATATAACCGCAAGATAAATATATTGAACTTTATTAACATCCGGACAATCTCATGTCAGATGTCCGTAATCCTGAACGGATTGTATGATATTCCCTTGTCAAAGACATCAGTCCCCTCGTATTTCTTCACGGCCTTCACGACAAGGTTTGTGACTGGCAGGATGACCACTTCGTAGGCGGTCTTGAGAAATATCTGCAGCAGCATGAGACGCAGCATGTTCTCCCAACCGATGCCCCAGAAGGCTATCGGGAAGAATATCAGGGAATCCACGGTCTCCCCGCAAATGGAGGAAACCACGGCCCTGAGGGAGAACCTCCTGCCGCCGGATGACACCTTCATGACACTCATAATCCAGGCATTGACCGTAGACCCTGACAGAAATGCAAGCAGGGATGCGACAGTCACTCTCGGGGCAAGGGCAAAGATATAGTCAAAATGCTCTCCCCCGTCCCAGAATCCGGCTGCGGGAAGGAGCCTGACAATCTGGGCCATGGCCACGACGAAGAAATTCATCGCAAACCCTGTCCAGATGACAAGCCTGGCCTTTCTGTATCCCCAGACTTCGACAATACAGTCATTGATGATGTAGGATACCGGAAAAATAAGCACCCCGCCTGTAAGGGCAAACGGGCCGGCACTGAAAACTTTGGTTTCAAAAAGATTGGATGCTATCAGGCACACATTGAATACAATAGCCATCAGCACGAACGGAACGGACAGCATGACGCGCTGCCCGGGGACAGGAGTCCCTTGAATCTGTTTTTCTTTCATTTTCTTGTTTTTTAAGTGGTTACCAAGCACACTGGTCAAATTGTCCCTATTCAGTCTGTCAATTTATTCTCATACAGTCCACCGCGGCGGAAGCGGCTGACCTTTCCCCTTCGTCCGAGTCTTCAAGCGCAAGTACCTCTCCGGCATCCAGCCCCGTAAGTTCAAGGGCCTTGAGATATGGTTCCGGGGACGGCTTGCCCTCTGACACATCGTCCGAAGAGACTGTCGCCGAGAAAAAGTCCCCGAGAGCAAAATGCCCGAGCACCGTCCGGACCTGCCTTGCAGAGGAATTGCTCACAAGCGCCATGGTGACTTTCCTCTCCTTTAGTGCTGAAAGAAGTTCCCTGATGCCGTCCTTCATAGCCGCAAGGCTGCTGAAAGACTCAGAATACACGGCCTCAATCTCCTTCAGGATTTCAGCATACAGGGCAGGTGAGAATCTGCCTGTCCTCTCCAGCACAAGCCTGACGGCATCCTCCGATGAAAGGCTATTCTTCCCGCTATCCCCGATTACCGACAGGTCAAGGGCAAACTTTGACTCAATCCCACCGATTATATGTCCCCAGAGCCTGCCGCTGTCAATCACGACACCGTCCATGTCAAAGAACACTCCCCTGTATTTCCCGGACTTCTCAAGGAAGGCAGCGATTCCGCGGATATCAGTCATTCCCAGAAATTGAAGAAATGATGCACGGGACCGTGCCCGTGTCCGATTTCATATCCGGCGCCGGCTTCTATGGCCTTCCCGATATATTCCTTCGCATTCCGGACGGCATCATCCAGAGCAAAACCGCGGGCAAGGAATGCCGCCACCGCCGACGAGAGGGTGCAGCCTGTCCCGTGTGTATTCGGGGTGTCCAGCCTCCGTGAAGGAAGAAGCATCACATTGTCAGTCTCGGCATTGTAGAATACATCCACCAATTCGGCATCCGAAAGATGGCCGGCCTTGAGCAGCACCGACACTTTTCCCCCCTGGGACAGTCTGCGGGCACAATCCGGAAGTGCATCCTGCGACAGGATCTTCTCGCCGAGCAGAATCTCCGCCTCGGGAATATTCGGAGTTATCACACGGGCAAACGGTACCAGGACATTCTTCAGGGTGTCGATGGCATCAGCTTCAAGAAGCGGGTCCCCTGATGTGGCCACCATGACAGGATCAAGGACTATATTCCTCACATCGTATTCTGCCAGAGTATCCTTTACCGTCCTGACCATCTCCGCGCTGTGGAGCATCCCTATCTTGACTGCATCCGCCCCCAAGTCGTCCAGCACAGACTTGATCTGGCCGCGGACAAATGAAGGGGACACAGGGAATACTCCGGTCACCCCCTGAGTGTTCTCGTCCACCACAGCCACCACCGCAGTGGCGCCGTAGCAGCCGCATGCCGAGAATGTCTTCAGGTCCGCCTGAAGTCCGGCTCCCCCGCTGGGATCGCTGCCGGCTATTGACAATGCTATCTTATATCTCTTTTTCATATCCTGATATCAAATTCACCGTTTCTGAATATCCTGTTTTCGAATCTCAAACTTATATTTTCCACTGTTCCATCCGGTATGCCCCGTCCCAGAACATCCATTCCAGCCGTACTCCAGTGACAAAGGCCTCCGTCATCCGTCCGGTAATGTCAGTGTCCGGAGCGGAACCATGCACCGGCACCGGCCCCGAGGCAAGCCTGTCGCACAGGGCGGCAAGTTTCTCCGTCGAATCCCCGAAACTTCCGCCTCCGTAGAGTTCTATCCATTTCCTGTATGGATTTCCGGACATGTCCCCTGCATTTTCATATATGTGCCTTCCTGCCATTTCATAGACCATAAAGCAGGGAAGGACTGAAGCTGCCGCCACCGCCGGAGGTTCACAGGTCACCTGCCGCCAGAGACGGGAAGAACACAGAAGGCATGTCGGAGAAGCAGACGCAGGAGCCGCATCCTTAAGCCAGAAGTCATGCAGAGCCTTCTCGCTGTCAAGATTCTCGGCCGAAAAACGCATGAACATCTCCCTGTCCCGCGGGTCTGTGAACCGGGACGCCGCCGCTGCCATAGCCTGGCCGAATTCCTTCAGATACAGGGCATCCTGTCCGAGATAATACATGAACTTCTCCCGAGGAAGAGTCCCGGCGGAGAGTTCCTTTATGAAAGGATGCTCCAGAATCTTCCCATAGACTTCAGAAGAAGCCTTCCATGCCAAGCGGCTCCAGGATGAGCAGACGGGATCCATCAGGAAATACAGACGCTATCTTTTGTATCCGCAGATTGCCACATAGTCCCCACGGTCAAATCCGGGCACAGGCTTTTCAACCGAATTGCCGGAATACAGGGGATGTACTGTCAGGGTCTGGGCATATTCAAAGCCGGAGAATCCCGCCTTTTCCATCGCCTCGGCCTTTTCTGCCGTCGTCCGCCAGCAGGCTTTCGTCACAAGCTCGATTGGATACGGGTCCTTCGGGCATACGCCCTCAAGGAGAGGATGGTTCCATGTACCCAGGGCCTTTGCGAGATTGTACAGAAGCCCGTAGGAACTTTCCTTCGGGATGTCTATGAGAATTGCCTTTCCGCCAGGACGCAGCGACTGCCAGCTCTTGCGGAGCGACAGGTCAAGGTCGGTGATATATCCCGGACAGCCGTTGTAGAGGACCGCATCATACTTTTCCGGCCAGACAGGACATTCCTCGGCCGTGGATATCGTCACTTCAAGCCCCCTTGCCCGTGCGATTGAAGCCATGTCCGATGAAGGCTCCACTCCGTCAGTGATTTCAATGCCGTAGTCATTCTTCAGAATCTGTTCAAACAGGCCGCTTCCGCACCCCACAGACAGAATCTTTTCACCTTTATTCAGGAAATAGGCCACAAGGGCCGCTTCCGAATAGAGCACATTCCTGTTCTCCATGAACCAGGAATCGTACTTTTCAGCGTAGGAATCAAAATTTCTATCCATGGCAGAAAATTATTCGGCAGCCTTGAGCCTCTCGGCGTTCTCTGCAATCTGAAGCTGGTCAAGAACCTCCTGTATGTCTCCGTCCATGAAGACCGGGAGATTGTACATGGTATAGTTGATCCTGTGGTCAGTGACCCTTGACTGCGGATAATTGTATGTGCGTATCTTTGCCGAACGGTCGCCGGTGGAGACCATGGTCTTCCTCTTGGCGGAAATCTCGTTCAGATATTTCTCGTACTCCATGTTGTAGAGCCTCGTGCGGAGCTCGGCAAGCGCCTTGTCGAAGTTCTTCAGCTGGGACTTCTCATCCTGGCACTGCACCACGATGCCAGACGGGATATGCGTAAGCCTGATGGCCGAATATGTAGTGTTGACGGACTGGCCTCCCGGACCGGAAGAGCAGAATGTATCCTTGCGGATATCATTCATGTTCAGTTCAATGTCGAACTCATCGGCTTCGGGGAGCACGGCCACTGAAGCGGCGGAAGTATGCACCCTGCCCTGGGTCTCTGTCTGTGGCACACGCTGCACGCGATGCACACCCGACTCATATTTGAGCACTCCGTACACTCCCTCTCCACTCACTTTGAACACAACCTCCTTGAATCCTCCGGCAGCACCCTCGGACTGGCTGGTGACCTCCATTTTCCAGCCGCGGCGCTCCACATACTTGGAATACATGCGGAAAAGGTCACCGGCAAAGATTGCCGCCTCGTCACCGCCTGTACCGCCGCGTATCTCCACAATGGCATTCTTGCTGTCCTGAGGGTCAGCAGGAATCAGGAGAAGCTTTATGTTCTGCTCCATGTCAGGTATCTTCTGCTCTATGTCAGCAATCTCCTCCTTGGCCATCTCACGCAGTTCCTCATCCTTCTCATTCGCGATGATTTCCTTGGCGGACGCATATTCGTCCATCATCATCTTGTATTCCTGCCCCGCCTTGATTATGGGAGCGAGTTCCTTGTATTCCTTGTTCAGCTGGACATATTTCTTCATGTCCGAAATCACCGCAGGGTCAGAAAGCTGCTCCTGAAGCGAATTGTATTTGTCCTGCAGTCCCAGGACCTTGTCCAATAATGTGTTGTTTTCTGCCATATTTCAGTTTGAATCAGATCGACTTGATGTAACAGCGGCGCCTCATGTAAAGCTCATGCTCATAGCGGTCCCATACATTCACAGCAAGATTGGTCTCAATCTGCGGGTTGGCTATCGCCCAGCGGACCTTGGCGTCCTGATATTTCTTGGCCATTATGGTGTGATAGACGGATGAAACGCCCGTATTCTGCCATTTCGGAGCCGCCCCGTTGAGCATCAGGTCGATGGTATCGAATTTCTTCAGTGCACGCAGGAAATGTATCCAGCCGAACGGGAACATCGAGCCCTTTGCCTTCTGCAGGGCCTTGGAAATGCTCGGGAACGATATTCCGAACGCGGCTATCTCATTGTTCTCGTCAAGAAGGAAACAGCACAGCCTCTTGTCCAGAAGACCGATTGTCTGGGCAGCCTCCTCCTCTATCTCCTCGTCGGTGAAAGGAACGAAATTGTACACGCTTTCGGCAAAGCTTTCATTGTAGATGCGGAAAAATTCTCGCACCAGGGCCTTGTCATGCTTGAGGGAATCAATGTCCCCAACCTTGAGCTTATACCTGTCCTTCAGGCGGTCCGCAATGGCCGCCATCTTGTCCGGCACACCCTGGTCAGCCTTCATCTTGTACTGCAGCCAGTCGCATTCCTTGACATAGCCGAGTGCCGTCACCAGGTCATTGTAATACGGATAATTGTATATGCAGTTGAACGGGGCGAGGTTCTCGAATCCCTCCACCAGCATCCCCTGCTTTCCGAGCGTGTTATAATAAAGAGGACCATGTATCTCATTCATGCCCTGTTCCTTGGCCCACTTCTCAGCAGTACCGAGGAGAAGGCGTGCCACTTCAATGTCATTTATCGTGTCAAACCACCCGAAGCGGGCCCGTTTCGTGGCATATCTCTCATTGTACCTCGGATTGATCATGGCGCAGATGCGTCCGACAACCTTCCTGCCGTCCATGGCCAGCCACATCACCCTCGTGCAATATTTAAGTGACGACACCTTCGTCAGGGACTTCACCTGGTCTGAATGAAGGGCGGGGACATACTGGGGACAGTCCTTGTACAGCTTGTCCGGGAAAGAGATGAATTTCCTGAGGTCTTTTTTTGTCTTCACCTCAACGATATGATAATCAGGCATAAATATCTGTATTTAATACAACAAAGGCATCCGGCAGACCGTCGGCCGACTTACCGGATGCAAAGGTAATAAAAATTATACAATCCTACTCCAGCAGATGAGCGAGCGCCGCCTGGGCGCACACACAGCCGAAGACCGCAGGCATATACGAAATCGAGCCCACAAGGGATTTCCTGTTCCGGTCGTCACATTCCACTATGGCAGACCTCATGGGCAGCTCCTCCGAGAATACCACCTTGAATCCCTTCTTTATCCCCATGCGGCGGAGACGCTTGCGCACGACAAATGCGAGAGGACAATTGTATGACTTTGAAATGTCGGCGATACGGACCCTGGTGGCATCAGTCTTCGCTCCTGCCCCCATAGAGGACACCAGCGGGATATTCCTGTCCATGCAATATTTTATCAGGGACATCTTCGGAGAAAGAGTGTCTATGGCATCCACGAGAAAGTCAATGGCATATCCGCCGAGGACCTGTTCAGCGGCATCAGCCTCCAGATAAGTGTCCAGCACAGTCAGGTCAAGCCCGGGATTGATGTCAAGGAGCCTTTCACGCATGACATCGCACTTCGGGCGCCCTACGGTAGAATCCAGGGCGAGAATCTGCCTGTTCCGGTTGGTCACGGATACCTTGTCGCTGTCAAGAATCAGCAGATGGCCGACACCCGCACGCACGAGCATTTCGGCCGCATATCCTCCGACTCCCCCGACACCTATGACTGCCACATGAGCATTCTCCAGAACTGCAAGCCCTTCCTCGCCTACCATCATTGCGGTCCGTTCCTTCCATTCCTCTGTCATTTCCAAACAAGATAAAATTCCATTCCGACAATATGTGCGGCACGGACTAAAGCCCCTTGGCCTTCGCCTCGTCCCATATCGCATCCATCTCGGCGAGGGTCATGTCCTTGAGGTCCCGGCCCTGACGGATGGTGTGTTCCTCCAGATATGTGAATCTGCGCTTGAATTTGGCGCAAGTGCGCTCAAGGGCAGTGTCGGGATTCAGTCCGTAGAGCCTTGCCGCGTTCACCACCGCGAAAAGATAGTCCCCGAGCTCCTCCTCTGCACGGCCGTATGCCGCCTTGCGTTCTTCTTCACTGCCGGCAGACTCCATGGCGTCCAGCTCGGCCTGATACTCGCCGAGCTCCTCCTTCACCTTGTCCCAGACCTGTGACTTTTCCTCCCAGTCAAAGCCGACTCCCCTGGCCTTGTCCTGCATCCTGTATGCCTTGAGCAGCGGCGGAAGGGCGTCAGGGACACCGGAAAGCACCCTCTTGTTCCCGTCCTTTTCCCTGGTCTTGAGCATCTCCCAGTTCTTCACCACTTCAGCGGCATCCTCGGCCTTAGCCGTGGAGAATACATGCGGATGCCTGTATATGAGCTTGTCAGACAGGAAATTTATGACATCGACAATATCGTATGTCCCCTTTTCCTCCCCTATCTTGGCATAGAAGAGCACATGCAGCAGCACATCCCCGAGTTCCTTGGAAATGTTATGGTCATCGCCCTTGAGTATCGCATCGCTCAGTTCATACACCTCCTCGATGGTCTGCGGACGGAGAGATTCATTCGTCTGCTTCCTGTCCCACGGACATTTTACCCTGAGCTCATCCAGAATGTCCAGTATCCTGCCGAAGGCGGCAAGCTTTTCTTCTCTTGATTTCATCTTTGTCCTCCTGATCCGGACCCACATCTGTCCGGCCCGGCAAAATTACAATAAATTCTCCAAAATGCCCCGAAAAGAATACTTCCGTCGCCAAAACACAGCCAACGGCATTTGGATTTAAAGAAAAATACTATATTTGGCAACCAAATACAACAAATCAGAGGATTCCACATATAATATTTAAGTCAGGAATGAGAAAACCGATTCATTTTGTAACGGCAGACGAAGCAGTGCAGGCCGTGAAGTCCGGAGACCATGTCCACCTGAGCAGCGTGGCAAGCGCCCCGAAAGTATTGATTGAAGCCCTGTGCCGGAGGGGAGAAAGCGGAGAAATCAGGGATGTGAGGATACATCATCTCCACACCGAAGGCGAGGCACCGTATGCCGACCCGAAATTCGAGGGGATATTCTTCCATCAGGCTTTCTTTGTGGGCGCTAATGTCAGGAAAAGCGTCCAGAGCGGATACTCTGACTACATTCCGGTTCTTCTCAGCGAGACACAGAAGCTCTACAGGTGCGGAGCCCTCCCTTGCGATGTGGCGATGATACAGGTATGTCCTCCCGACAAGCACGGCTTCGTGTCCCTCGGGACTTCGGTGGACGCGACGCTTGCAGCCATCGAATGCGCCAAGACAGTGATTGCGGTGGTCAACCCCCATGTTCCGCGGGCCTGGGGGCAGGCAATGATCCCGATGGACATGATTGACATATTCGTGGAAGACGACACCCCGCTGATGCCGGCCCATTTCAGCGAGCCGGATGAAGTCGAGACCGCGATAGGCAGGCACTGTGCTTCCCTCATAGAAGACGGGGCCTGCCTGCAGATGGGCATAGGGGCAATACCGAATGCCGTCCTCGCCCAGCTCGGAGGCCACAGGCATCTCGGCATACACACAGAAATGTTCGCCGACGGGGTGCTGTCCCTTGTAGAGAAAGGCGTCATCGACGGCTCCAACAAAGGCATCGACAAGGGGAAACTTGTGTCCACCTTCCTGATGGGCTCACAGGAATGCTATGACTTCATAGACGACAACCCGATGGTGGCGATGATGGATGTCGGCTATACCAACGACCCATACATGATTGCAAAGAATCCGAAGACAACCGCCATAAACTCCGCCCTCCAGGTGGACCTTACAGGGCAGGTATGCGCGGATTCACTCGGGACAAAATTCTATTCAGGAACCGGAGGACAGGTGGATTTCGTCTACGGGGCATCGCTTTCCGAAGGAGGCAAGGCCATCATAGCCATGCCTTCATGCACGAAGAAGGGAGAGAGCAAAATATCCCCGGTGCTGCTCCAGGGAGCCGGAGTAGTCACATCCAGGGCGCACATCCACTGGTTCGTCACTGAATACGGGGCCGTGGACCTGTACGGAAAATCATTGCAGGAAAGGGCAAAGCTCGTGATAAGCGTGGCCCATCCGGACCACAGGGAAATGCTCGAGAAGGCCGCATCCGAAAGATTCGGTCCGCACTACATGCATTTCAGCCTGTGACATGCGTATCTGACGCTTCCGCGATGCCCGCAGCCGAAACATGCGCGATATCCGCCACGGAAGCATGGACATAGCCGATGAGGTCGGCGGGAGCCACCTTGAACTGGAGCCCGCGGACCCCGGCGCTCACATAGATATAAGGATAATCCGGAGCCGTCGAATGGAACCATGTAGGGAACGGTTTCTTCATGCCCACAGGAGAGCATCCCCCGCGGATATACCCGGTAAGGGGCAGAAGTTCCTTCATCGGAATCAGGTCGCACTTCTTGTTGCCTGACACTTTTGCGGCTGCCTTCAGGTCCACTTCAGAATCCCCCGGGACCACGCACACGAAATGCCCCGTCCTGTCCCCCTCGAGGACAAGCGTCTTGAACACCTGGCACAGGGGCTCCCCGAGCTGCTCTGCTATGTGGCCTGCGGCAAGGTCATTTTCGTCCACCTGATACGGAATCAGCTCATAACTGATTCCTGCCCTGTCGAGCAGGCGCGCAGCATTTGTCTTTTCTATCTTTTGCTTTTTCGCCATCTTATCTCAATTCCTGCATTTCGCCCGGCATGCAGGCTATCACTTCTCCATATATGCCTTGAATCTGCCGGGACTGTTGAGCTCCGCTTCCTTGGTGGAGGCGGACACAATCTCCGTGGTGACCTTCGATGCCGGTCTGGAAATTATGCGCACCATGTCATCGGTCTTTTCAGGGGCACCGAAATCATTTTTCTTGAAAAACATCCCGGCACCTACAGGACACGGGGCCGAAGAGATGTCTGCGGGATGCACACCCCACACCCAGATATATTCTTCCCCGCAGTTGACAGAAAAACCGTCATGGAAATTCACTCCCGTAAGGAACTGCACTTTCTTGCCGGACAACTCCTCCGCCGTGACCTTGGCATTCCTTGTCTTGAAAGTGACGTCCACGCGCACGCGGACATCAACCGTATCGCCCATATACGGCACTCCATATGATACGATTTCGGCGAACTTGCCCTTTTTGGTGTCGCCTACCCGGGCCAGACGGCCTTTGGTCGCCTTCAGCTTCACTTCCTTCTCCCCGTCCCAGAGGGCAATGCCTCCGAGACCCACGGTGCTCCCCACCTTGTATTCATCGCATCCGAGTCCGAGCGACTCCTGTTCTTCCTCAGTAGGATACCAGCCGTATTTCTCCAGCTCCATCCCGCGGCCGGTCTTGGAATACACGTCTATGGCTCCGCTGTCATTGAAATATATCCGGAGAGCCATATACGCATTTTCGACCGCCGGGCCATGATGGCCGACCGTCTTGTATTCATTCCCCGATTCCGAGAAAATCTTCGTCACCTGCTTCCCGTCCGACTTGAGGAAAAGGCTCCTGGCTGTCTGGGCCCCTACGGACGCGGCGGACAGCAGGACAGCTGCAACGGATGCAACAATATATCCGAATCTGTACATATTCAGGAATTTAGTTCAAACATATCACTTCAATTCGTCAAAGATACTCAAAAAATCGCCAGTCCGGAAGACGGCAGACTTTCATTCGGCATTGACATCAGGCTCAATATGTATGGAGACCTGTGTAGACTGGCCGAAAGCTTCCTTGAGAGCCTTCTCCACAGATGTGGCGATCTGATGTGCCTTCAGCACCGGCATGTCCTGGTCCACCACGACATGGGCCTCTATGATGACCGAAGGGCCGTTTCTGCGGGTCTTCAGCCCATGGACATTACGGACTCCGGGCACAGCAGAGGCAAGTGCCATTATATCAAGCTCCATGCTTTCCGGGAGAGAGCCGTCCATCAGTTCATTCAGAGCAGGGCCGGCCATCCTGACCGCAATGACGATTATGGCAATGCTTATGAAGCACGCTGCAAGCGGGTCAAGCAGAGTCCATTTGTCCCCGAGCAGGATTGCGCCTCCGATGCCGAGCAAGGAAGCAACGGAAGACATGGCATCTGAACGGTGATGCCACGCATTGGCGACCATCACGGGGCTGTCTACCTTCCTGGCGACAGCCACGGTATATCTGTAGAGCCACTCCTTGGATATGATTGAAATCAAAGCGGCAGCCAGTGCCACATAGCCGGGCTCCGGTATCTGGCCTCCCTTCACGACAGTGACAATGCTCCGGACGCCGGAAGCAAGGAAACCTGCTCCAACCACCAGAAGGATGAGGCTAACAATAAGAGTGGCAAGCGTCTCGAACTTCCCGTGCCCGTACTCATGGCCGCAGTCTGTTTTCCTGGAAGAAATTCTGACGAAGACAAGTACTATGATGTCACTCAGGAGATCCGACAGGGAATGGATTCCGTCGGTGACCATGGCCGCACTCCGGCCGAACAGTCCGGCAGCAATCTTTCCGGCCGAAAGCACAAGGTTGACCAGCGAACCCACAAGCGTCACCTCCGCTATTTTCTTTTCGCGCTTTTCTGATGACAGTTCCATAATCACAATGATTTTTTCTCAAAGAAGGAAAAATGCACATTGCCGTACTTCTTCTCCTTTACGAAATAGGGATGTCCTGAAAATGAATATTCCGAAGGATGCTCAAGGATGAAATACATGCCGTCCCGGAGTATTCCGGCACCGAAGACACGGTCCGGAAGAGTGCCGAGCCCTTCCATGGCATAGGGAGGATCGGCAAAAACCAGGTCGAAGCTTTTCGTGCATATCCGGAGGAAATCAAAGACATTGTGCCTGACCACCCTCACGTTGCCAAGGCCAAGGGAAGCGGCGGCCGCCTTGATGAAAGCGGCATTTGCAGGAGCCATCTCCACACAATATACCTCAGATGCCCCGCGGGATGCGAATTCAAAGGAGATTGCCCCGGTGCCGCCGAACAGGTCAAGCACAGAAAGGCCTTCGAATTCATACTCATTGTTGAGAATGTTGAACAGCCCCTCCCTTGCGAAATCCGTGGTAGGCCTGGCCTTGTAGCCGGCAGGCGGCACAATGGCCTTTCCCTTTAGTTTTCCACCTATGATTCTCATAGCATCCTTGCCTGAAATTCCATGAATCAAATCTGCTCGACACCCTTGAAATATCTGTACAGGGACATTTCCCATTCAGGCTCCAGCGGAGTCCTGAAATACACCTGCGACTGCTCAGGATTCAGCTGCAGCTTCTTGAGCACCATAAAAAGGAAGTATTCGGCGGTGCTGAAGTCCGCGGCACTGAAAGAATTGGCCAGAAGCAGAGTCTTGCCCTGGAACACGGCCAGATACAGCCTGCCGTCGGCATATGAAGCCACTATACGGTTGTAATCCTGAAGTAGCGAGGCATCCCTCAGCAGAAAATACATCTCAGGGAGGACCCTTGCCCTGCTGCCGTCATCCCTCAGGACAGTCCCGGAAATCATCCTTGACATGGACTCCCCCACCGAAAGGGAATACACAAGCACGGCATCGCACCACGGTATCTCCACATGGTCCACTGAATCCCCGTCCTCAAGTTCCGACACATCCGCAAGCAGTTCCCTGGAATGCGGGACAGAGAAGAAGTGCGAAGGAACAAGCGTACATTTAGGCGTGAAAAGCGATATTTCCACATCCCCGTGCCTGGACTGAAACTCCTTTGTGGTAAAGATACGGTCGGGACTCAGCCACCCGGAATATTCAGTACTGTCTCCGGTCTGTATTCTAAAAGAATATCCACTCAAGCTGACTTGAATGGATATCCTGTCTGCATATGTCATACAATCCGCTCCTGTGACGCAGCGCAATGCCGGGAATTATTCCCAGTTGCCCGCGTTATTGTTAGGAGCATCGATGCTGCCGACCTTAAGACCAGGGAAACGCCCTGTGTCTTCCCTTTCAGCATTCAGATTGATGATAAGCTGCCTGTCAAGACCCCTGAGAAGGGACTTGTATGTCATGCTGGCCTCGAAGAGAGGAACCTTGACTCCGGAAACAGTCTTCACCGCAGAAGCCATGTAGATTGAATCGCCGCCGCTGAACGGAACGATAGCGAGTGAATCGATGTCGAAATCAGGACGGTCAAGGAACATGGTCTGGCGCACAAGCGTGTCACGCTCAATCTGGAAAACGAGCTTATGGTCACCGCGCTGATACATTTCATACATCTGCTGGGGAGTAATCCTCGGATTTCTTCTCTTGATCTGCTTGGTGTGCTCGACAGCCACAGAGTCATCCTGGGAACCGACCTGCATCACAAGCTTGATCTTGCCGTTGTTGTAAAAATCCTTGAGTGAGTCAACGGACGGGGTGAAATGCCCGTACTGGCTCTTGAACGCCACCTGAAGATCCCTGATATCCTTAAGTCTCTGGATACCGACGGCCTCCCTGGCTTCCTTGTCATTGTTGAAGTTCACAGGTTCCATGACACTCTGTACAATGGCATAGCACAATCCTATAATGATTACAGGAAAAATGAGATAGGTGAGAAGTTTCTTGACTACTTTCATTGTTGTTATGTGTTTTTTGTTCATTTCAAATTCCGGACAAAGTTAAAAATTTGATTTATGATATGCAATATAATTTGTAATTTTGCAAACCATTTTTTATTCCGCAGATGAAAGCAAACGACATACAAGGCATCAATGAATTATACGGGGCGATAAGCGGCGCGGCCGGCAACATCATAATCACCGCCCACATAAGGCCTGACGGAGACGCAATGGGCAGCAGCCTTGCCATGATGCGCTACATAAGGAGCATCGGGAGGCAAGCCTTCATAATATTCCCCGACATGTACCCGGAAAACCTCGGCTTCATGGTCCGTCCTTCCGAAACGGGCTTCATAATATCCGCCGAAGATGACTTCGGACAGGCTTCGGAGCTCTTCGGCGATGCCGGACTCGTAATCTGCCTTGATTTCAACAGGATTGCAGAAAACAGATGCGGCAGGCTCGCCTCCCTGGTCGGGGACTTCGGGGGGCCAAGGGTCCTGATTGACCATCATCCCGGCCCGGAACTGGAGCGGTTCAGCCTTGCATTCTCCGAGACTGAAATATCTTCCGCATCGGAGCTGCTGTTCAGCATACTGACAGGAATGCCGGGCATAGAAGGGGACGCGGGCAAACTCCCCGACGGAGCAGGCGAAGCCCTTTTCACGGGCATGACCACCGACACCAACAACTTCGCGAATTCCGTATTCCCGTCGACATTCAGGATGGCCTCGGCCCTGCTTGAGGCCGGAGTCGACAGGGACGGCATCCTGCAGCATCTTTATAATGAATATAAGGAGAACAGGCTGAGGATTCTCGGCAAGATGCTTGAGGAAATGACGATTACGGACGACGGAGTCGCATATATGATTATGGACAGGCGGACAATCGGGAAATTCGGCATCATGGAAGGCGAGACAGAAGGCTTCGTCAATCTGCCCCTCTCCGTCGGAAAGGTCAGGCTCAGCTGCTTCCTCAAGGAAGACGACGGATTCCTCAGGGTGTCCCTCAGGTCCAAGAAAGGAGTCTCGGCCAACAGATGCGCCGCAGAATTCTTCAACGGGGGCGGCCATGAACAGGCTTCAGGAGGACGGCTGTACATCCCCGGAGACATCAGGGACATATCTGAAGCGGCCGCCTATGTAGAAAGAGTCACACATATCTTCATGAACAGGAACAATGGACAGGGCATTTGAAATATTCCGGCACGGACTCAAGAGGGCTGCGGCATCATTTGCCGCGGCTGCCGCCATATTCACGGCAGGATGCACGAAGCAAAGCCTCGAGACAACATATTCCTCACAGGAGAACAGGATAGACAGTTTCATCACCTCCCAGTTGGAAAGCAACGAAAACTACAGCATCGTCCATAACCACGGGTCAAACAGACTCATAATTTCAGGAGGCAGCGGCAATGCCCTCGGACGCGGCGGCACAGTGTCATTCTACTATGCCGGCTATGTATTCAGCAGCGGAAGCCTGAACACCTCAAACATGTTCGCCACCAACAGCGAGGCCTTTGCCGCGGAAGCGGGATGGAATCTTACCGGGGCCGACTTCAGCGTCAAGACGGTAAGGCTGGAGAAGGATGAACTCCTTGAAGGCCTGTACTACGGTCTTGAAGGAGTCCGGGCAGGAGAAGAATGCATCATCATATTTTCCGGGAAATACGGCTACGGGAACCGCCATGTCGGCACGATTCCTGCTAACTCCGCCCTTGCCTACCATATTTTGGTTGAGAATGTATCGGAATAAATAGTATCTTTGCAAGATTATGTGCCTGCACAAGCAGGATTGAAAAATCAGAGACATGAACATGAGAGGCTTTTTCTTGACGATTGCCGCCGCAGCTGCAGCCGCTGCAGCCGCGGGGTGCGCCACACATCCGGAAACCCCGGCGAATGAAACCGAGAAAAGATATTTTGACGCATGGATGCAAGTGAACCATCCGGACTGGACAAAGTCTGAGCACTGGATATACATAGACGAGGACAACGAAATCACAGGCGACGGTGAAGAAATCAGCGACGGGTATCTTTTCGTGGAATATGCCGTAAGGGACCTTTCCGGGAACATAACTTCCTCCACGAGGGAAGAAGACGCCATGAAGCTCAACACCTACAAGGAGCAGAACTACTATGGTCCGGAAGTATGGATGACCAGCTCCATGACAGCCGGCGTCTACTACGCCATGTTTGACCTCGGAGGAATGAGGACAGGAGGCCGCAGACAGGCAATAATACCGGGATGGATGTCTTCCTCGGCCAGATACGACACTGAAGAGGAATATCTCAAAAACGTGACCGGCAACAGCAATGCAATCTATGACATAGAATTCGTCGGCCAGACCGAAGACATATCCGCATGGCAGTCAGACCGGATGGCAGAATTCGTGGAAGACAATCAGCTCGGGCTTTTCACACAGCTTTCCCCTTCCGATACGGCCGAGACAGGATTCTACTATGAGGGAGAGATATATGCAGACGGCGCATTGGCAGGCTATGACACAGAAAGGCTTGACACGGACACTGCTTCGACACTGTTCGCGACGGACACCACGGTATATATCAATTATATCGGAAGACGCCTTGACGGACAGGCATTCGACACGACGATTGAAAGAGTGGCGAAAGACAACAACATATACACATCCGGAAAAGAGTACGCCCCGGTAAAGATTACATGGGGGGAGAATTACTCTTCGATAAAGATGGGAGACGACGGGAATTCGGTCATCACCGGTTTTGCAAAGACCCTGTGGCGGATGAGCTGCAGAGAAGGGGTGACCAGGGCAGCCGGGATGTTCTGGTCAGACTTCGGGTACAATTACTCCGGCAGCGGGGACATGATACCGGGATATGCGCCGCTCATCTTCGAAATAGAGTTCACAGAAAATCCGGAGGAATAGACGAATGGCAGAAAAATCAGCGATTCCGGTTGAACTCGGGACAGAACCGATAGGAAAACTTCTGAAAAACTATGCCGTGCCGGCAATCATAGCCATGACGGCATCTTCCCTTTACAATATAATCGACAGCATCTTCATCGGACACGGAGTCGGTCCGCTGGCCATAGCCGGGCTTGCAGTCACATTCCCGCTGATGAACCTGTCCGCCGCCTTCGGGACACTTGTCGGCGTCGGGGCCACGACTCTCGTGTCGGTCCTGCTCGGGCAGAAGAACTACGGCATTGCCAATAAGGTGCTCGGCAATGTGGTCATACTGAATATAATCATCGGCCTGTTCTTCATGACAGTGTCCCTCATTTTCCTTGACCCGATACTGTATTTCTTCGGGGCCAGCGACAACACCATCGTCTACGCCAGGGAATACATGCGGATAATCCTCGCGGGAAATGCCGTCACGCACCTGTACCTCGGACTCAACAGCGTGCTGAGGGCATCCGGGCAGCCGAAATTCGCCATGATGCTGACAATACTGTCCGTAGTAATCAATACGGCGGTCGCTCCCGTGCTGATATTCTGGCTGGACATGGGCATAAGCGGGGCCGCAATAGCCACGGTGCTTGCCCAGACAGTCTCCCTTGTCATAATACTCAGGTATTTCAGCCGCAAGGACAGGCTCCTCCATTTCAGCAGAGGAATCTTCAGGCTTGACTGGAGGATAACAAAGGACTCCCTTTCAATAGGACTGGCTCCGTTCCTCATGAACTCGGCAGCATGCATAGTGACCCTGTTCATCAACCAGCAGCTGGGCAAATACGGCGGGGACACCGCCATCGGAGCATACGGCATCGTCAACAGGATAAGCTTCCTTTTCATCATGATAGTCATGGGATTCAACCAGGGGATGCAGCCTATTGCAGGATACAACTACGGCACAAGGAACTACACGAGGGTCAAGTCCGTCATGTGGACCACCGTCAAATACGCCACTGTCATCACCACGACAGGCTTCCTGATAGCGATGCTGTTTCCGCAGCAGGCAGTGTCAATATTCACTTCAGACAAGCAGCTGATTGACTTCTCCGCCAAAGGGCTGAGGATTCTGACGCTCGCCTTTCCGTTTGTCGGATTCCAGATGGTGTCGTCCAACTTCTTCCAGTGCCTCGGCATGGTCAACAAGGCGATCATTCTCTCCATGGCCCGCCAGATATTGTTCCTGATTCCATGCATCTATGTCCTCCCGCTGTTCTTCGAGAACCTCGGGGTATGGATAAGTTTCCCTATTGCGGACTTTGCTGCTTTCATCATTTCCGCCATACTGATGTGGGATCTCCTGAGAAAATTCGGGAAACTCAAGGACGGTGACGACCCGTCAATACTCGGAAGCAAAATCTGAAGCCACACAAGACAAATGCAAAAAATGAATCACAAGATGGAAAAGATAATAATAAACATAGGCAGGCAGTTCGGAAGCGGGGGCAAGCAGGTCGCTCTTGAACTCGGGAAAAAACTCGGAATCAATGTCTATGACAATGAACTGATAACAAAGGCGGCGGAAGCAAGCGGATTCAGCAAGGATTTTTTCAGGGAAAAGGACGAGAAAAGGAATCTCTTCTCCTTCTCGTCATTCTTCAGTTCGCACGGATTCGGCATTCCTGACAATTATGTCAATGAGAACGAACTGTTCAAGATTCAGAGCAGCGTCATTGCGGACATAGCGGAAAAGGAATCAGCCGTAATAGTCGGCAGATGCGCCGACTACATTCTGCGAGACAGAGGATGTACCCTTGACGTATTTATCTGCGCCCCCCTTGAGGCAAGGAAGAAAAGGGTGTCCGAAAGGCTCGGAATCAGTCCGGAAAAAGCCGAGGAACTCATTTCCCGGACTGACAGGAAAAGAGAGACCTACTACAATTACTTCACATTCGGCAACTGGGGCATGGCATCAAACTATGACCTCTGCATTGACTCTTCAATCCTGGACATCTCCGGGACAGCGGACTATATCATAGACTTTGCCGACAGGGCAGGAATGCTCGGATAACAATGGGAGGAAACAGAAACAAGCTGGCAATAAGCCTCGTATGCATGCTTGCAGCCGCGAGCATATTCTTTGTCATGTCCGCGTCGACACATGACAGGAACACCTTGCAGCCCGCCTTTTCCGGAGAGAGGACCATATTGAGCCTGAATGACACCCTGACCAACTCCATGTCGGACATCAGGGGACTTTCGGGGATGGACAGGCTAGTCGAGGCCTACAGGAAGAGATGGGACCTCAGGGGGCTGTCGCTTGCAGTAATGCGCAATGATTCCCTTCTCTTTGCCAAAGGCTACGGCTGGGCTGACGAAGAGAAGAATATTCCGATGGGCCCCGGCAACATACTCAGGATGGCCTCTGTATCCAAGCTCATCACGGCAACGGGCATAATGAAACTTCAGGAAACCGGAAAGCTTGCATTGGGGGACACTGTATTCGGCCCGTCCGGAATCCTTTGCGACTCAATGTATACTGCTGCAATCGGAAAGAAACGGAATTACATGCGGATTACCGTCGAGGACCTGCTCAGGCACAAGGGCGGCTTCACCTGCTCGCTGGGCGACCCCATGTTCTCCACCAGAGACATAATCCGCCAGTTCAGGCTTGACGGGGCCCCTGACAGCGAGACACTGACAAGATGCATGCTCAAGAGACAGCTGGGCTATGCCCCGGGGTCCTGGCAGCAATATTCCAACTTCGGCTACCTGCTGCTGTCAATGATAATTGAAAAAGTGTCCGGGACGGATTACGAGACTTTCATAAGGGCGAATGTCCTTGAACCGGCCGGCTGCCACGACATGCACATAGCCGGCAACTACTATGAAGACCGCTACCCTAATGAAGTAAGGTATTATATGCATGAGGGTTCCGAACCGTGTCCCGAATTCAACCTGAGCGGGAAACTGGTCGAGAAATGCTACGGAGGCAATGACATTGAAAGTCTTTCCGGAGCCGGAGCATGGGTCGGTTCGCCGGCCGAGCTCTGCAGATTCGTCGCATCGATAGACGGGAGGCCGGAAATACCGGATATAATCAGTCCTGAAAGTGTGGCTGCAATGACTGAATATTTCGACAGCGAGACATTTTCTCTCGGATGGAACGACACCAAGCCGGACGGCGAATGGACAAGGACAGGGACATTCTCGGGGACAAGCGCCCTCATCAAATATTTTCCCGACGGGGAATGCTGGATTCTCATCACCAACACCAGCACCTGGCGGGGACCCGGACTTGCAAGATATACTGAGGCACTCTTCAAAAAATGCAGGGAACTTTACAGCCCCCTGCTTCCTGAAAGAAATATGTTCTCCGCCGCACCCGGCAGCAGAATTTTCTTCCGCGCCGGCGTCCTGCCGGACATTCAGTCTCCCTCGCTTCCGGAATATGTCTTGACATCAAACTCCCCGGACAACACCCTGTAGCCGTTGTCGGCAAGGGATTCAAGCTCATTTTCCCCGGGATACACCGCAACGGGCGCAATGAAAGAGATCCTGTCGGCAATTGCGGACATCATTGCGGCACTGTGCGCTATGCCTCCGGTCAGAATGATTGCATCCACCTTTCCGCACACATCCGCCGAGAGGCCGGCGATATATTTGGCCACACTCAGGCAATAGCCGTCAATGAATGTCGCGGCTTTCCTGTCCCCGGACGAGGCCATCTTCAGAATTTCCCGGAAATCATTCGTCCCGAACCATGCCACGGCGCCTCCGCCTCCGACAAGGCGTTTCTTGACCTGCTCCTTGGTCATTTTGCCGCTGAAGCACATTTCCACGAGAGGGAACCCGGGGACAGTCCCGGCCCTTTCGGCACTCAGGGGCCCGTCGCCTCCGTGCGCATCATTGGTGTCAATGATTTTCCCTCCCCTGTGAAGGGTCACTGAAGTCCCGCCTCCCATGTGGGCGACGATTGCGGTCAATGACATGTAATCAGTCCCATGGTCTCTGGCATAGCGCCTGACCATTGCCCTTGAATTCAACGCATGGCACAATGCCCGGCGGGGAAATTCAGGAAGGCCGCCGACCTTGGCTTCCGGGAGCATCTCGTCAGCCATAGCGGCATCCGCGATGTAGGCCCTGCATGATGCAGGCTTTCCGGCGGCCCTTCTGGCCTCATTGATCTCCCACGCAATCTCATCAGCTATCAGTCCGCTGAGATTGCAGGCATGGACCCCGTTGCGCGACTCCACAAGAGCCCGGCGCATGGCGGCATTGACCTCATACACCCCGGTCTCCACCGGAGTGATCAGTCCTGCCCTGGCCATCACTATGTCTATGTCAGACAGCGGAATCCCCTTTTCCGAAAGAAAATCCGTGATGGCATCCTTTCTCATAAGGTCCTGGGCCATCACGGAACTGTATCTGGAAAGGTCGGATACGCTGTGCACAAGGTTCTGCTCGAACACCATGTTTCCGTCTGCGGAATAACCTATCTTGGTGGATGTGGAACCTGTGTTTATAGCCAATACCCTTCCCTGCATATCACTTCGCCGACATTGCCGCAATTGCGATGGAATTAAGCTTGGTATCAATGCTGTCAGCACGGCTGGAAAGCACGCAAGGGACCTTGGCGCCCACCACCATGCCGGCCTGCTTTACATTGGCGGCAAGCTTGGAATTGGTCTTGTAGAACACATTTGCCGACTCGATGTTCGGGAAAAGCAGACAGTCCGCATCCCCGGCGACAGGACTGACGAGTTTCTTGATTTCAACGGATTCCATGTCAACGGCGACATCCAGTGCGAGAGGACCGTCGGCAATGCAGCCTTTGATTTCCCCGCGGTCGACTTTTTTAGCGAGGACGGCGGCCTCCACGCATGCAGGCATCTTCTCGAGCATCTGCTCGGTCGCTGCAATGAGGGCAACCTTGGGAGTCTTTATCCCCATGGCATGGGCAGTATTCACAAGATATCCGAGCATGGCTTTCTTCTGACTCAGGTCAGGAAGCGGAATCACGGCCATGTCACTGACAAAGAGAAGCTTATGATAATTCGGATTCTCAAGCACGGCAACATGGCTGAGGACAGCCTTCGGAGGAAGCAGCCCCGTCTCCTTGTTGAGTATGGCCCTCATGAACTTGTCAGTGCTGCACAGGCCCTTCATCAGTATGTCGCCCATGCCCTGGTTGACCATAGTGACAGCCTGGGTAACAGCTGAAAGTTCAACAGGATTGTGAAGCACGCGGAATTTGTTGACATCTATGCCCTCCTTTTCGCACTGCTCCCTGATCATGCCCTCGTCACCCACCAGAGTCGCATCGACAATGCCGAGGTCCACGGCCTTGCTTGCCGCAGCTATTGTATGTCCGTCGACAGCCCACGCTGCCACCATTCTTTTGCGGGCCCCCCTGCCGGCGAGCTCCGCAAAGATTTCTTCAAATTTTGTAAACATATAATATTCTGTTTTCTTTAAAATCTGTCTTATGTATATCCGACTTCAGTATATCCGTCTTCGGCAGATATTCCGGTCAGGCGCGGGCCTGCACGATGTGCATGGTATCACGCGCTATGACAAGCTCTTCGTCCGTGGTGATGACGGCGACCTTGACCTTTGAGTCAGGGAGGGATATGAGAGTATCCTTTCCTGTGGCCACATTTGCCTCATAGTCAAACTTCACTCCCATGAATTCAAGGTTCTCGCACACCCTGCGGCGCAGACGGCTGTTGTTCTCGCCTATGCCGCCTGTGAATACAATAAGGTCAACGCCGTTCATTGCGGCAGCATATGCCCCGATATACTTGGTGACCTCATATGTAAGTTTCTTGAGTGCAAGCTTCGCCCTCGGCTCCCCTGCATTGGCCGCAGCATCAAGGTCCCTCGCGTCGGACGAGATTCCGGACACCCCGAGGAAACCGCTCTTCTTGTTGAGAATCCTGCTGACTTCTTCAGGAGAAAGATGCTCCTTTTCCTGGATATATGTCACGACATCCGGGTCAAGGCTGCCGGAGCGCGTCCCCATCGTCACTCCCTCGAGAGGCGTGAAGCCCATGGAAGTGTCGACCGACTGGCCGTTGACTACGGCTGCAATCGAGCTGCCGTTGCCGAGATGGCATGTTATGACCTTGCAGTTCGTAGGGTCAAGGCCGACGAAATTGGCCCCCTTCTCGGAAACATACCTGTGGCTGGTGCCGTGGAAGCCATAGCGGCGTATACGGTATTTTTCATAATACTCATAAGGAATCGAATACATGTAGGCATATGCCGGCATGGTCTGGTGGAAGGCAGTGTCGAACACTGCGACCTGCGGGACAGAAGGGAGCACGCTGGTCACAGCCCTGATGCCGAGAAGATTGGCAGGATTGTGCAGAGGCGCTATGTCACAGCATGCCTCTATCTTGGCCACAACTGCATCATTGACAAGACAGCTGCTCATGAATTCCTCCCCGCCGTGCACCACGCGGTGACCGACTGCCTCTATGTCCTCCAGTTTCTCAAGCACGCCGTATTTCTTGTCAAGAAGAGCATCGATGACAGCCTTTATGGCAACCGTATGGTCGGCAATAGGCATTTCCTTCACATACTGCTCCTCAAGAGCCCCCCTGTGCTTGATGCACCCGGTCTCCATACCGATTCTCTCCACAAGCCCCTTGGCAAGCAGATAATAGACATTGTCGCCCTTCATGTCCAGAAGCTGGTACTTGAGGGACGAACTGCCGCAATTAAGAACAAGAATTATCATATAATTGGATTTAAGAAAAATTTCTAATCAAAAATCATTCAAAGTTAGAAAATAATAACTATTTTCGCAAGAAATGGGAACGAAATGGGAGTGGAGAGAGACATTGCGGGAATCGCCCTGTTTTTCATAGCCGGCACCGCTGCCGGAGAAATCCTCTGCACGACAGACCGCCTGTCCGCCGCGGCTGCAGCAATCTTTGCCGCCGCATCGGCACTTCATGCGGCACTGATGTACCTGAAATGCCGCCCTCGCCGGGACACGCCGGAATCTCCTTTGTCAGAAAACAAATATGTCAGGGTCATCATTCCCGCCATGTTCCTGCTTGCCGGGATGTCCGGAGCCGCAGGGGACCGGTTCGGCAGCTGCATCAGAATCCGGGACACATTCCTGCCGGCTTCCCTGCTGCATGAAGCCGCAGTCTCATGCTCGGAGGCATTCAGGGAGGCAATCGACGCTGTCCCGTTCGGGGACAGGGACTGCAACGCCCTCGCAAAGGCCCTGCTATCCGGAGACAAGTCCGATGTCAGCAGGACAATAAACGACGCGTTCAGGGAAAGCGGGGCATCGCACATACTCGCCCTCTCGGGGATGCACCTCGGCGTGATGTACTGGATACTGCTGAAGATGACGTCGGTTTTCGGAAATTTCCCGGCAGTCAGGAAGACAAGGTCATGCCTGATTATCCTGATTTCGGCATGGTACACGCTCATCACCGGAGCATCGGCATCCCTGGTCAGGGCACTGCTGTTCATCTCGCTCAATGAATCCGCAAAAATGGCTGGCCGGGAGACAAGGCCCATGAACACATTCTTCATCGCCCTTGTAGTCCAGCTCACGATATCCCCCCACAATGTAACAGAGGCAGGATTTCAGCTGTCATACCTTGCCATGGCGGGAATATATCTCGTCTATCCGAAAATGAAAAACTGGTATCCGGGAAACGGGAGGAACCCCCTGAAGCGCCTGTGGGACACGGCCGCCCTGTCCATTTCATGCCAGCTTTTCACAGGCCCGGCCGTCTGGCTGATCTTCGGGACTTTCCCGAAATATTTTCTGGTCACGAACCTGCTTGCCGTGCCGCTGTCCACATTTATCATGATACTTTCAGCCGCAGCAGTATTCCTGCATCACTTCGGGCTGTGTCCCGACTTCCTCATATCACTGGGGACGGAATCCATCCGCCTGCTGACCGACATCCTCTCCATTGTCAGCTCCTTGCCGTGATTCAGTCCCTCCCGCCGTGATTCAGTCCCGCAGGAGACGGAATCCGGAGGACTTCCAGGTCCGCATCCGGCCGTCCTCATCCTGATAAATGAGATAGCCCCCGATGTCATCCCGGCCTTCAATATAGGCGGCAGCCTTTTCCTCACCGATGACCATGCAATATGTGGCAAGGGCATCCGCCATGGCTGCCGTCGGTGCGATGACGGTGGCGCTGAGAAGGGAATGGGAGACAGGATATCCCGTCAACGGGTCTACCGTATGGGCATATTTCCGGCCGTCCTTCATGTAGAACTTGCGGTAATTGCCGGAAGTCACCACACCGCATTTGTCCGGGCCTGCCTGAAGAATGCCCTTCAGGTCCGCGCCGGAGACATTGTTGCCGTCCACCGGCCTGTCTACGCCGATTGTCCAGGGATTTCCGCCGGGATTGAGTCCGGCGCAGACAATCTCCCCACCGATGTCCACCAGCATGTCCTTCACTCCGGCCTTTTCAAGATAATCCGCCACAAGGTCACAGGAATATCCCTGGGCAACAGCATTGAAATTCAGGACAGGAAGATGTTCTGCGCGTCCGTCAGCCACGATATCCCGGGCGGAGACGCTTCCGTCGGCGGCAAGGGCAGAAGAAAGGTCCGGCACAAGCCTGTCCATGCCGACATATTCCTTTATTTCAGAGACTTTTGCGGCAGAAGGAAGAGAATCCGAAGTAAAGCCGAAGCCCCAGACATCAAAGAGAGCGCCTGCCGACACGTCCACGGCTCCGCCCGTCATGTCGAAATATCTGCGGGACAGCCGGTACATCTCCAGGAAGATGCTGTCAGGCATGACCCTCTCCCCGGAATTGAGGCGTGAAAGTATGGAATTCGCGTTATATCCGGACAGGGAATTGTCCACAAGATTCAGAATGGAATCGATGCCTGACTTGAGGCTCTCCGGACTGGCATCCACTCCATCCATATTGATTTTCACTGAATAATTGCCGCCCTGGGCATATCCCGACAGGGCCACATATCCGGATTCGGGGGCGCAGGATACGGAACACGCCGCCGCAAAAGCCGCAAAAGCCGCCGAAAGGCTCCGGAACGCGGACATTTCATGCTTTACCTTCATTCTTGCCAAAAGTATTTCTGCAAAAATAACGGATTTTACAAAAAAATGCACATCTTTGTAGATTGAGATGAAAACGGAAGAATGATTTTGAAAAAATTTTATACTGCAGCCTTTGCCGTACTTGCCGCTGCGGCAATACTTTCATGCAAAAAGGATGAGGAAGATACAGTCTCCCTGCCATACCTTACCGGCACCCCGAGATTCAGCGCAGACAGATATGTGGAAGCAGGAAGCTCCCACACTTTTACAGCCGATGCCGCGACCAATCCCACCGGAGCCGCCGTCACATACAAATGGACCGTAACCAGGGGCGGAAAGACCGTAGTGGACGAAGAGACTCCTGAAGAGAACGGGGGCAGGACATTCGGATATGCATTTGAAGGCGCTGAAGTAAAGGATACCCTGTGCACTTTCAGGGTAACATGCAGCGCCAGCGCCTCAGGATACTCGGCCACAAGTTTCTCCGCCGACATCACCACAGTAAGTGAAAAATCCCTGACATTCGAAGGGGACAGCGGGCTGCTGCCCGGGATTGCAGCCGGGACCGTAACCGACCCGAGGGACTCAAGGACATACAGGACAGTCATTCCGGACGGACTGGAATGGACAGCGGAAAACATCGGATATTCAGGAGGCGGGACCCCGGCTGGAGAGGCTCTTGAAAAATCCGACGCCGTTTCGGGCCTGTTCGGGCGCTTCTACAAATGGGATGAAGCCTCATACATCTGCGAAGGCCTTGGAGAAGGATGGAGACTGCCCGAAGTAAGCGACTGGAATGTCCTCGGGGAAAAATTCTCCGGAGAGGACAGCGGACAGGACGGCAGCGGTTATTTCTGGGACGGAGTCAACGGGAAACTCATGACCAATGCCTATTTCAACAACGATGAAATGTGGGAATACTGGCCGGCCGTGCAGATAACCAATGAAAGCGGTTTTTCTGTCCTGCCGACAGGATACGCCACGGTGCTCGAAAAGGAATTCAGCGGAAGCACGGACGACATCTGGACATTCGCAGGATTCAACCAGTACGCCGGCTTCTGGACTGCGACGGGGTATGCCGAAGGAGAAAATCCCGGTGACGGAGACGGGTCTGCAAGTACAAAGGCTTACTATGTATACATGTACGAAGACAATCCGGACCTCAGGGTCAACTATGTCGACAAGGCCGGGTTCGCACTCCCCGTACGCTGCGTGAGAAATCTCTAATAATTTTAATTAATCAGATATGAAAAAAGGTTGTGCAGCAACAGCA
This sequence comes from Candidatus Cryptobacteroides gallistercoris, assembly GCA_017694835.1. Taxonomy (GTDB): domain Bacteria; phylum Bacteroidota; class Bacteroidia; order Bacteroidales; family UBA932; genus Cryptobacteroides; species Cryptobacteroides gallistercoris. Next base: position 4,260 of record JADIMJ010000075.1, on the reverse strand, counting down.
ATATTGGTTGCAGTCATCGTGCTTGTCCTGTTTTTCTGGACAAAGTCATCATATAACGGGCTTGTCCGGGCAGACGAACAGGTAAGTGCGGCATGGGCTCAGGTGGAAAATGTCTACCAGCGCCGTGCAGACCTCATCGATAACCTCGTGGCAACGGTAAAAGGCTATGCCGGGCACGAGTCCTCCACACTTGAGGAGGTAACGGCCGCCCGGTCCAGAGCGACACAGATTACACTTGACCCTGAAGGACTGGACGCCGAGGCCATAGCAAGATACCAGGATGCCCAGGGAGAATTGTCACAGGCAATCGGCCGGCTGCTCATGGTCACGGAAAACTACCCTGACCTGAAGGCTAACCGGAATTTTCTGGACCTCCAGGCACAGCTCGAGGGCACAGAGAACAGGATCAGCACTGAAAGGATGAAATTCAACGAAGCAGCACGGGCATACAACACAATGGTGAGAAGTTTCCCGAAGAACATCATTGCCTCAATCTTCGGATTCGGCACGAAAGGATACTTCAAGGCCGAATCGGGTGCCGAAACTGCCCCTGAAGTAAAGTTCTGACATGAAGGCCAGGGATTTGCTGACTGCTGATGAAGTCAAGCTCGTGACCGGAGCCATCCGGGAGGCCGAGAAGGACACTTCGGGGGAAATCAGGGTTCATCTGGACGAAAAATGCCCGTCGGCTCCCATGGAACGGGCAGAAGCCGTTTTCAACTACCTCGGCATGGACAAGACGAAGCTCCGCAACGGAGTCCTCATTTATGTGGCATGCCAGTCAAAGGTATTTGCCATAATCGGAGACAAAGGCATCAATGACGCAGTGCCGGAGAATTTCTGGAAAGATGTCACAGATGTGATGAAGGGCTTTTTTTCAGCTTCAAGATATGCCGAAGGACTGACGGCAGCCATAAGAATGACCGGAGAAAAGCTCAAGGCATTTTTCCCTTACCGGTCAGACGATGTAAATGAACTTCCGGACGAGATATCCTATGGCCAGGCAAAATCTGAATAGCATCCGAATTCTTGCGGTCACTGCCGCACTTGTTCTTACGGCAGCCGTCTGCCGTGCGATTCCCGCCCGGCCGGAGCCGCAGCGGCTTGTCAACGACTTCGCCGGGCTCTTCACTCCGGCCGAAACGAATCTCCTTGAAGGCATCCTGACGGAATTCGACGATTCCACTTCAAACCAGATAACAGTCGTGACCGTCACCGACCTTGAAGGCTACTCCGTCGCTGACTATGCGACCAGAATCGGCCTTGAATGGGGAGTCGGATCAGAAAAATATGACAACGGCATAGTGGTGCTTGTAAAGCCCAAGACACAGGAATCAAACGGACAGGCAAACATAAGCGTCGGATACGGGCTCGAGGGTGCGATTCCGGACATATACGCCAAGAGGATAATAGAGGAGGAAATGATTCCGAAATTCGCCCGCAATGACTACTTCGGAGGAGTCATGGACGGATGCTCCGTCCTGATGAAGCTGGCATCAGGAGAAATCTCGGAAATGAGGGAAAAGGACGCAGGGGCAGGGCCTTGGATTGCCGCCCTGTTCTTTTTCATAATCTTCATCGTAATATGCTATGCAGTGGCTTCCGGCAGACGCGGCGGCGGAAACGGCAGGAACAGGAACAACGGCGGAGGGCCGGACCTGCTTGATGCCATCATAATAGGAAGCCTGCTCGACAGCGGACACCGCGGATCCAGAGGAGGATTCGGAGGCGGCGGATTCGGAGGATTCGGGGGCGGATTCGGCGGTTTCGGAGGCGGGAGCTTCGGAGGCGGCGGAGCTTCGGGATCATGGTGAGACCGGCTTCTGCGGCCTGTCACATCAATTACCTCAGGTCAGTCACAATATAATCCTCGCCCAGGCTGTCCGGGTCAAAGGAAAAACGGGACCTGTCCGTTCCGGATACAACAGAGAAACCGCTGAATGCCATTTTCACTTCGGTCCCGTCGTCAAGGACAAGCACGAGACCGCATGGGACAAGTTCGTCACGGAAGAAGAAGATTTCCGCAGATATGACATTGCCGAAAGCAACCGCCGGCTTCAGAGTCACCCTTATGGCTTCATTTCCATTGAATTCCGACATGACCTCGGACTCGACGGCAAACACCCGGTCCACATCCCTCGCAATAAGCACAGGATATGAGAAATAATCCGGATTTTCAGGATCGGCAGATTCGACCACAGCCTCATGCGCATTTCTGTCCACCGTCCACCTGTCCTTGCCGTCGCAGCTGACTTCCAGCCCGTTTCCATTGAGAACAAATGAATCATTCTGAAAGACGACACTTCCCTCCCCGCTCATGATGAGGCCGGACCTGTCCATCGTATAGACATAATCAAAAGAAACACACTTGCCTGAGATGGATTCCGCAAAGCGGGAAACAGTCCCGCCGGACTCAATGGCCGGAACAACGGCCACCGAAAACAAGGCACATAAGACGAGAACTCCATTCATCATTGCTTTCCATTTTATCCCGGATTCCCAGTATATCCTTTGCATCATTGGTTGTCAGGCTTCAGATAAGCCTTGAGTATCGGCTGCAGGGTCTCGTAGTCAGGCACAAGCACCAGACGCGGCTTTGACCCCTCCTGAGGCCCGACGATTCCGGCAGCCTCAAGCTGGTCCATTATCCTGCCCGCCCGGGCATACCCGATGCCAAGCTTACGCTGAAGAGTGGAAGTCGAGCCGATCTGATTGAGGACGACTATCTTTGACGCCTCCTCGAACAGGGCATCGACATTCTGCATGTCAATCATTTCAACACCCTGCGAATCTCCGTCTGAAGAAGGAGGTTCAGGAAGATAATAAGGCACTGAATATGCCTGCCTGTATCCGGTCTGCGAGCCTATGAACCTGGTAATCGGCTTGATCTCCTTGTCCACGAAGGCACACTGGACCCTTTCCATCTCGATTCCCGAAAAATACAGCATGTCGCCGCGGCCTATCAGTTTCTCGGCTCCGGTAGAGTCAAGTATCACCATGGAATCCATGCGCTGGCTGACGCGGAAAGCTATACGGGTAGGGAAATTGCCCTTGATGAGTCCGGTCACGACATTAGTGGACGGCCTCTGCGTCGCCAATATCAGATGAATTCCTGCGGCACGGCCCTTCTGTGCCAGACGGATAATGCAGTCCATGATATTCTTTGATATCGACTTGGATTCCCCGCCGGTGTCCGATGCCATGATGAGATCCGCATACTCGTCTATGACGACTACAATATAAGGCATATACTTGTGACCGTCAGTCGGAAGAAGATGGCGGTCCATGTATTTGTTGTTATAGTCCTTTACATTGCGGACCTCCGCGTTGCTCAGAAGGTCATATCGCTCGTCCATTTCGATGCACAGCGACTTCAGTATCATCTCTGCCTGCTTCGGCTTCTTCACAATCGCATTGTCCATCTCGTCTTTCTCACTGACAGCATCAGGCAGGACGGCAAGATAGTGGTGTATCAGACTTGAATACAGTGTGAATTCGACTCTCTTCGGGTCTATGAGCACGAATTTGAGTTCCGACGGATGCTTGGAATACAGCAGAGAAGTGATTATCACATTGAGGCACACGGACTTTCCCTGCTTGGTGGCTCCTGCCACAAGCAGATGCGGAGCGTCGGCCAGGTCAAAGACCTTCACTTTGTTGGTAATGGTGACACCGATGGCCACAGGCAGCTCATACCTGTTGTTACGGAAAGAATCGTCATTCAGCATGAATTTCAGGGGAACAATCGACGGCCTCTTGTTCGCCACTTCGATTCCGACAGCATCTTCAAGCGTGACAATCCTGACATCCTTGACTCCGAGGGCAAGCGCGATATCCTCATCCAGATTCTTGATGGCCGAGATCTTCACTCCTTTTGCAGGAATTATCTTATACAGGGTGACGGTTGGCCCGACGCACGCAAAGACTTTCTCTATCTGAATCTTATAGCTCAGGAGAGTAGCGCGGATCTTGTTGTTGTTCATCTCAAGCTCCTCCTGGGACACCTCATGCCTGCCGTCAGGATAGTCGTCAAGCAAGTCGAGGCCCGGGAATCTGAAATTCTCAAGTTCATCCCGGACATTTATCCTCGGCAAATCCGCCCTGACATCTGTCGACAGCTCGGTCTTTATCACCTCAAGCCCATCATTGCCGTCCTGCTCCCCGCCGTCGCCTGCTTCTTCATCCTGCACATTATACCGTCCGTCAGCAACTTCGTCCTCAGGCTCCACTGCGGCTTCATCTTCCGGTTCAACTTCGGGT